>CAZORS010000033.1:28280-34054 GCA_964582025.1 uncultured Pirellulaceae bacterium
GCAGAGTTCGGTCACTTATGTTTCAACTTGGGTTCTCCGTGTGTTCCTGTTGATGGGAGTGTCGGTAACTGCTGATGGCCAAAAGCTGCCAAACATTGTTATTGTTTATGCAGATGATTTGGGCTTCGGTGATTTGTCTTGCGACAACCCGAAGTCCGCTTACAAAACGCCGAACCTCGATCGAAGGACTAGATGGGCGCGATACGTAGTTGTTAAGCGGAAACGGCAATCAATCGCCATCGAGATTGCGGCTCGGTCGGTAGGAGAAGTGGCCAGCGACGAAGTGTTAGGAATCTCGCAGTTGAACTTCCTACGTCAGGGCGAGCAAAACGGTTCGTTGCTTTGTCTGTGAAAGCAAAGGTGGCATAGGCTTCCAGCTGCATGTCGATATCTATATGTCCACAGGTTGGAAACCTATGCCACCGTTTCCTCACAATCGATCGTCGGCTTGGAACAGATTCCGCAAACTGCTTCGCCGTCTTCGTTCGTCATGTTGGCGATGCCGCCGCAAGAACCGGTGACAGGTTTGTTGTTGAAGATGGCGCCAACCGCCATGCCCAGAATCATCAAACAGAAAACTACAAACGTCGCGATGAACACAGGCAAAATTTCACTGCGAGAGGATTTCGCTGATTTCAACTCTTCAGTGGCGATGGCCTGAGTCGCTTTTGCTTTTGCAGTTTCTTCAACCAACGGGAAATTTTCAGAAGCTTCTGTAATCAATGGCAATCCGTCATCCGATTCGCTGCGAGAAATCGTAAGGTAATCGCAACTGAGTTTCGCACAAAGCTCAGCACCCTTCTCGCTTCCCATCACCATCATCGCCGTCGCCAAGGCATCGGCAGTCATGCAATCCTCTGCGATAACCGACGCAACCGCCATGTTGTGTGTCACCGGTCGACCTGTTCTAGGGTCGATCGTGTGTGAGTAACGCTGTCCATCGATGTCGATGAAATTTCGATAGTCTCCAGACGTCGCGACGGCCTGTCCCGATAATTCAACGACGCGGTGAGATCGCTCTGAATCAGCGAGGCCAGCTTCACTGTTTGGTTTTTCAATGCCGACATTCCAAGAACCGCCCGACGCTCGCTCGCCAAATGTTAGCACCTCGCCGCCTACTTCAACCATGAAGTTCTCATAGCCAAGTTGTTTCAGTGAACGCCCGACTCTGTCGACTGCATAACCCTTTGCGATGGCCGACAAGTCAAGTTGGGCTTTCGGATTCCGCTTTCGAATTGCGGGTGGATCAGATCTGACTTCGATGTTTTGATAGCCAACAAGGCTCATCAACTCTTTGATCTGCTCAGCAGACGGTAGCTCCGGTTTGTCTTTCTTGTCGGGCCCAAAATTCCAAGCCTTGACTAACGGGCCGACAGTAGGATCGAACGCGCCGTCGGTCAGCTTGCAAATTTCTAAGGCTTTTGAGACAACGGTCGCGGTTTCGGAATCGACGGTTTGCCAGTCGTTTGCGTCTGTACGATTGAATTTTGAAATGTCTGAATCTTCGAGATAGGTCGACATCAATTCGTTGACTCGTTGCAGCGAATCGTTGACCGCAGACTGAACGGCTTTCAATTTTTTCACTTCTGAGTCTTCGGTCACAACGAGGACTTTGAAAGGGATCGGACCCATCGTTCGACCGCGGACTTCGATCGACTGTTGAGCATTGCAGAGCGAATGAGAAAGCAAAAACGCAACGAGGAGCGGAGTGATTAGTTGGATGCGAAAAAGCATGTCGAGCCAATTTGTTGAAGCTAGATTCACCGGAAACTCATTGTAGTTGGAGGCGATGTGGACTAATCGATACCATCGATTCAATCCAAGGATTCATCGCATATCGTCAAAGTTTACTAAGCCTGTAGACTTTCACGCCGCATGCCGAAAATGATAGCATCATCCCTGAAGCAACTGATACCCCGTGAGCAACTCCATGAGCGAAGAAATCGAGAAACCTGTTGATCCCGAGATGTCAGACTTCAAACGTGCTCGTAAAACTCGCACCGAGTCCAGTCTGCAGAGTCCTCTTGAAACTTACCTTCGAGAGATCAACGAAACTCGACTGTTGACCGCCGACGAAGAAAAGGAACTTGCACGAGCGATCGCCAAAGGTGATGTGCAAGCCCGCGATCGAATGGTTCGAGCGAACTTGCGGTTGGTTGTTAACATCGCACGCGGATACACCAGCAAAGGGCTTGGGCTGCAGGATTTGATCGAAGAAGGTAACCTCGGTCTATTGCGAGCCGTTGAAGGGTTTGATCCAAACGTTGGTACGCGATTCAGCACCTATGCAAGCTACTGGATCAAGCAGTCGATCAAGAGAGCGTTGATAAATTCAGCGAAGACGATTCGGATTCCGGCCTACATGGTCGAGCTGCTTTCGAAGTGGCGTCGGGCCACGATTCGATTGACCGAAGAGCTTCGTCGCAATCCGACTCCCGAAGAAATCGGACGTTTGTTGGGGCTGCCGAAGCGAAAGCTTCCGATCATCAAGAAAGCGATCCAAATCTACAACGCGACTCCGCAAACGGATCAACCTGACGGTGGTTGGACGTTGAGCGAGATGGTGATGGATGAGCGAATGCGTTCGCCAGAGGACGAGTTGATCGAAACGGATGTGATGAAGCACATCAAGACGATGATGGGTGACCTCGACGAGCGTGCTGCGGCGGTTCTCCGAATGCGGTTTGGGTTGGAAGGGATGGAGCCCCACACGTTGAAGGAAATCGGTGAGAAGCTTGGTTTGACTCGTGAACGTGTTCGGCAGATCGAAACCGAAACGCTGAAGCGGTTGGGCGACGGCTTGCGAGATCCATACGACATGGAAATCTCGCTTCCGTTTTAAGCGTTGCGGTGCGAAGAGGCAGATTCGTTTGCATGTTGCTCGTAGTTAATGCCTTTAGGCATGTCTCGCGCGGAATGTTCTTGCGTTCGTAATCACGAAGTCTAAGAACCCGCGCCCTTCCGTCGCTTAGGCTCCGACCGTCCCAGAGGGAGGGTGATGTTGATGCGGCTACTTCAATAGAGGTAGGCGATAGCAGGCTGCCTCTTCGTCTGAGCGTAGTAAAACGAGATCGTTGTAGATCGCCAACGTGTTCCAGCAGGTGCCACTGATCGTGTCGATCGATCCAAGTTCCCGATATTGTTCGGGGGTGGCTTCGGCTAACGCAAGCTTTCCGCTTTCAGCGTGAATCAAAAGCTTGTCTCCGACGAGCAATAATTGTCCGGTTCCGAATCCGCGACGTCTCCATTTTTTCTGGAGGGTCTTGGCGTCAACACATTCGACGAAGCGATCGGAGATTGCGTAAGCATATCCTTCGTGAATGACGGGATTGGAGAACTTCGTTTTCAAGGCTCGAGGATCACGAGCTTCGGCAACGGGACTTAGTTTGCCATCGGTGTTTTCCAAAGTGATGACTTGGGCGCCGGTTGAGTATCCTTTTGAGATCATGAGCGTTTCGTCATCGATGACCGTAACCTGCGAACAGTTTGCTGCTGCCGAGCTGTCGCCTGGCCATGGGAACGCCCAAAGTTCTTCTCCCGTGGCAGGGTCATGGGAAACACAATGGTCTTCTGCAATCAAGAGGATCTGCCGAACACCGGCAACGTCTGCCAGAATTGGAGAACCGTAAGCCACCATTCGATTACCACCGCGCCAAACTTCCTTGCCGGATTCAAGATCAATCGCAATCAGCGTTGCACCGTCAGACGAAACATACCTTCCTTCAGTGCCGTCTTCTGATTCATTGCCTTCAATCGCAGTACGCGCAATGCCGCCAGCGGAAGTGATCAGCAGATTGTCCACGATCAACGGCGAAGGCGACCGTCCCCAGATGAGAGTTGAGTTCTCCTGCGAGAAAGCGAGTCCGCGATTGTTGGTTTGAGGAACTTGTTCGATTCCAACAGCTGCCGGAACGTCGAACGACCAAATGAGAGAGCCGTCTTCTCCGTTGAGGCAATCGATGACACCGGTGCCGCTTGTCGCATAAACCTTGCCATCATGGATCGTTGGTGTTGCTCGCGGCCCAACTCTCCCGAAGCCGCGGAAGTCCTCATGTCGCCGCGCCACTGAATAGTTCCAAACCGTATTGCCAGTTTCGATTTCGTAGCACACAACGCATTCCAAATCGTCGCGTTGTTCTTGCGTGATCGCGAAACCATTGACGACGGCGAAGCCCGACCACGCATCTCCAACCGTTTGCTTCCATAGTTGTTCTGGTTTTACGCTGTTCCAAGAATCGAGTGTTACGTTTTCGACTCGGCCATTTCGGTTGGGGCCAAGGAATTGAGGAAAGTCAAATTCAGTGGTGGTTTCCAGTCGAGATGTGGAAGACTCGGCGGATTTGGCCACGATAGCTTTCTTGCCACCCCAAAAACGAGGTTCGAATCGTTCAACATTCGCGTTGCCGCCAAAAATTGGCTGAAACAAAACCATGAACGCAATCGGAGCACCAAAGCAGATCAATGCGAGAATTGTCGTCAAATTGAGGCTTCGTCCACGGCGTAACAGATACCAGCCTCCTACCAATATCATCGCAACCATCGGCAGTCCTAGGCTTGATAGATTTTTCACTCCCGGATCGAGATTGACCGCTTCTGCGAGAAAGTCATCGAAAACATTCAGTACGACCAATAATGCGGCGACAACGAAGAGCACAATCCACGGGAAAAGTGCTCTGGGTTGCGTCGAGGAAAATTGTTCTGAATTTGATGCAGATTGATCAGTCATCACTTCAAACCGAAAAGGGCGATTGCAAAGAAACAGTTTAGCGACATTGACGCGAAACTTGAACCGACGGGATCATTCGTTTGGCACGCTAAAGGGCGGTTTGAAAATAAAACCGGTGTCTTAAACGATGAAGCCAAGTCTCCAATGGATAGAAACCGTTCAAATTATTCGACCGTCCCGAAAGGCTCGGTTCTTGATTTGGAATTGTGGTCCGCCACAGTTGAACCATTGTCAATTGTTAGGTTCGAGGTGTGACTTGTGCTACTCATGTGTCCAAGGCTCAAATAATCAATTCGTTTGCATTATTCGCGAAATGGAAAGAAATCAATTTGGGGGGCTTTCACTTGCTTCTTCGAAGGATTGGGGGTTTGATTGAGCGCTCTATTTGCCTCTTGTAAACTTAGCTAAGCCAAGAACCCGAAGCCGCCACTATCCATCATTGGTACAATCCAATACCTTTTTGATGCTCAATAGATGGAGCAAAATTTACCACTTCGATTTCAAGGAAATTAACGATGAAGAAACTGACTCAAATTAGCCTGTTGTTGCTCGCAATGATGGTTGCATTCACTGGATGTGACGCTGCCAAAAAAGCAGCCAGCGACGCTGGAGACAAAGCCGCAGAGATGGCGAATGTCGACATGGGCGACTTTGACATGGAAGGTCTTAAGGGCAAATTAGCTGGAATTACTGACGGATTCAAAGATGTTACTGCCGACAACGTTGACGGTTTGACATCGAAAATTTCTGACCTCAGCGGATCAATGGACGGCTTGGGAATCGACAAGCTCCCAGATGCAGCAAAGGGTGTTGTTGGCGGCGTGATTTCCAAGTTTGGCGATACCATTAAGGCTGCTATGGAAGGTATTTCTGACGAAGGTATCCTTGGCAAACTCAAGCCAGTTGTTGAAGCACTGATGGAAAAAATCAACGCTCTCAAGTAAGCAACTTGCAGCGTACGCGATTCAAAGGGATGCCAGTCGGCATCCCTTTTTGTTTGCCCAGCGAAGCTGGCAAACCCAGTCGGTGCTTGTCACGGCCCTCACCC
>CAZORS010000034.1:0-15878 GCA_964582025.1 uncultured Pirellulaceae bacterium
TGCAGATTAAGCCATCGAAAAATCAGGTGGTGATTGGACCGCTTTCTGATTTGGGTCGGCGGGAGTTAACGGCCAGCGATACGAACTGGCTGGTGGAGCCGCCGACGGGAAGGTTTAACTGTCTGGCTCAGATCCGCTACAACAGTTCGGCTTGGCCAGCAGTTGCCGAAGTGATCGAAGGCGGAAAGCTTTCCGTGACATTTGATGAACCGCAAAATGGAGTCGCTCCCGGCCAAGCCGTGGTTTGTTACGACGATGACCGAGTGCTCGGCGGTGGCTGGATCGATTGAATGTCACTTGGGCGAAAATCCATTTGTCCCTTGGCCACAGGATCTCCAAATTTCGCTACAATCGTCCGTAGACTCGAACCCACACTATCTTGAGGTGAACCGTGTTCAACGGAATCGTGACTAACAATTCACTCGCAACGGTTACTCCCTTTCTTGCACCAGCAGAAGGTGATTTTCCATGGCAATACTTGCTAATGGCCGTTGGAGTCATTTTCGCGGTGATGTTGGGAATCGTCTTCTTGATCGTGTTTGCAACGTATGGCAAACTTTGGATTCAGGCCTGGACATCCGGCGCGGATGTCAAAATGATGGATCTGGTTGGCATGGGTTTTCGAAAAGTTCGACCCAACGTGATCGTCAACGCAAAGATCATGGCGAAGCAAGCTCAGCTGGATGTCTCGCGGCGAAACGGAATCAGTACGCGGCTACTGGAGGCACACTACCTTGCCGGAGGCGACGTGATGCGAGTCATCCGCGCGATTATCGCCGCCCAACGTGCTCGAATTGACCTCGACTTTGACAGAGCCGCAGCGATTGACCTTGCGGGTCGTGATGTGATGGACGCGGTCACGACAAGTGTTGATCCGAAGGTTATCGATTGCCCTGACCCGCAACGAAGCGGTAAGAACTTCCTTAGTGCGATTGCGAAGAACGGCGTCGAATTGCAAATTCGTGCTCGCGTTACCGTTCGTACGAACCTTGAACAATTGATTGGCGGTGCGACCGAAGACACGATCATCGCTCGCGTTGGTGAAAGTATCATTTCGTCGATTGGATCTTCCATCAATCACCAAGCCGTTTTGGAAAACCCGGATCGCATCTCGAAAGCGGTACTCGAACGCGGCCTTGATGCTCAGACAGCTTTCGAGATCGTATCCATCGACATCGCCGACATTGACGTTGGAGAAAACATTGGTGCTCGTCTTCAGGCCGACCAAGCGGAAGCCGACACGCGTGTTGCTCGAGCCAACGCCGAGAAACGCCGCGCCGATGCGATTGCCCTTGAGCAGGAAATGAAAGCGGACGTCGCGAAGCAGAAAGCGAATCTGGTTCTTGCAGAATCCGAAGTTCCAATCGCGATGGCAGGAGCGTTCCGCGAAGGTAACTTGAGAGATCAGTAGAACTGCTCGGCTGCTATGAGCGTTTCTTCGATTCTAAAAATCATCAGCGGTGAGCAAACCGGAGTCTTCGCTTCGATCGTTCGGTTTGGATTGCGATGTCTTACTCCGATCTATCGAATCGTCGTTTCGTATCGCAATCAACAGTTTGATTCCGGTTCAAAGAACGTTGAATCCGTCGATGCGACGGTGATTTCGATCGGTAACTTGACCACCGGCGGGACTGGCAAGACACCGATGGTGGTTTGGGTTTGTGAACTTCTTCATCAGAATCAAACGAAAGTCGGTATCGTTAGTCGCGGCTACGGAGCAGAAGAAGGTGCGCAGAACGACGAAGCAATGGAGTTGGAGTTACGCTTGCCCGGCGTGCCGCATGTGCAAAATCCTGATCGAGTCAGTGCGGCAAATCAATGCATCGAAGATCATTCAGTCAACACAGTCGTGTTGGATGATGGGTTTCAGCATCGTCGGCTTGCGCGTGATTTGGACATTGTATTGGTCGATGCATCGAATCCGTTTGGCTACGACCATTTGATTCCGCGTGGTTTGCTTCGTGAACCGGTGTCGTCATTGAAGCGTTGCGATGCGGTGGTGATCACGCGATGTGATCGAGTTGCTGCCGAACAACTTGAGGAAATACGAAACCGAATCCAGCGTGAAACTTCATCGCCGATCGCGTTGTCTCGAACGAGAGCGGTCGCCTTGATCCAACATGATGGAACCGAGGTTCCGCTTTCGGAGTTGAACACCGGCGGTTGGTTTGCGTTTTCTGCGATCGGAAATCCAGACTCTTTTGAAAGTTCGCTTGGAGAGTTGGAATGCGATTTAGCGGGCTCGCAAAGGTTTCGCGACCATCATTCTTTTACGGAGGTAGATCTTACGAAAATGTCGGTCGCCGCGATCGCCAGTGGAGCCAATCGACTGATTTGCACCCACAAGGACCTGGTGAAGATTGGGCGCAATGCGATCGAAGAATTGCCCGTCTACGCATTGAAGATTGAATTAGTTATTTTCGAAGGGCGAGAAGCGTTGGAAAGTTTGATTCGGGAAATCGTTTAACGTCTAGCCGATTACTCGCGGCGTTGCAGTCGCTGAAATAGCGAATTGCGTTTCGTTTTCTTTGGATTTGAAGCCGGCAACTCAAAAGATGGCATGTCGAACGACGGGAGAGGAATCTGAAATGGTTTTGACTTTTCAACTTCTTTGGACGCGACTTTCGATTCGTTACCGATGTACTGATCGAGAAATCGCACCCAGTAGTTTTCGAGGATTCTTCTGGCGCCATCGACCGAATCCGGATTTTGCAATTGTGATCCAGCGCTGGCAAGCAATTGGGTTATCGCAACTGAATCGTTTTCGTCGAACCAACGATCGAGAACTTCGACTTGATCAATCGAAACTTGGCCTGGTTCCATTAAGTCGAAACCGATTCTTATTTCGGTCAGATCATCAGGAAGGTCGTCGAAGTGGACTGCATATCGTCGCCACTGCGAATCGATTGGATTCACGTCAGGTGTTGCAGATGAACTACCGATTGCACCAAAACGATACAAGTTGGCTCCGTCAGAAACTCCATCGAGACTGATCCTTAGCGACGGCTGATTGGCAGGGTCGATCGTCCTGAGCCAAACCGAAATCGAAAGTCGACCTGTTTGCGGTAACGTCAGAGTATTGCTGCGGATCCAAACCGGTTTGCCGTCGGTTTGCATGGACAGTGATGTTTTGCCTTCATGGAACGCGGTGGAATCTAGCTCGAAGTTCGCCTCGTCATGGTTGCCAAACTCCCAGCCGCTTTTGTCGGGATCGACAAACGACTCGAACCCGCCGTTTTGAAATTCAACCAGTGGTTTGGCGACTTTGGCTTTGGCGAATTTGTTTTTCAGTTGATAGAGACGCTTGCGAAGCTGGGAATCAACTTCCTCTGGCAGCAGCGTGCTGAAACTGCTGATGGCGAAGGGATTGAAATCCGAATTCGTCCGTGAAGTTCCCGCATACATCGACCACGGTTCCAAGAAGATTCTCAGCTGTGAACGTCCCTGCAGTTGTTCCAGTGTGATCTTGTCGCCATCAAGTGTCGTCAGCGGAGCTTTCGCGCGGCCTCTACTTGCCGCTTGCAGAACTTGCGGAGAACGATTTGGATCACCGAGTAGCGCCGTGACTTCGACCGGCCAAGGCGAATCGTTTACCGCGTAAAACCAGTGCTGCCCGTCTTTTGAAAATTGCCGAACGCAGACGGGGCCTGAGTTTGGTTCGCCGACTTCCTCAAAACGTTCAGCAGGAAGCTGTCGCAATGTCCGGCTGATTGAACTGAGGCTTTCTCTTTCGCCGCGAGGCAAAGTTTCTCCTCCGTCGACAAATAGGCGGCAGTCATACTTTCTGATT
Organism: uncultured Pirellulaceae bacterium; assembly: GCA_964582025.1. Classification (GTDB taxonomy): domain Bacteria; phylum Planctomycetota; class Planctomycetia; order Pirellulales; family Pirellulaceae; genus Mariniblastus. Next base: position 3,791 of record CAZORS010000034.1, read on the forward strand.
GCTTCGATATATCTTCTTCGATTCGAGTCTCCTCCAACGACCAGCAGATTGTTTCTGGTGACAGTTTTCGAATCTTGATTCGATTGTTTTGCATCTAACTGTTCCCATTTTCCGCGATGGGCGAACAGCGAACCGCCGCTTTTGTCAGCGAAGAACTGTTCGGCGATACGTGATTGCTCAATGTTCAAATCAATGCGACGTTTTGCTAATGACGACCCAAAAGCGATCTGTTTGGGAGCCAACAAGACGACGCTGTCCTCTTTGGTCAGGGAGTCGAGACAAAGTCCCAACTCTTGCATGACCTTTGCAAAATCTCCTGATCGATGCAGCGACGGGCTCATGGCTGAAACGACATTGCTTTTTTGATAGAGGTCAATCGGCAAAAGGTAGAGGCTTCGCCGTGAGTTACCGCGAGCCACTTTCGCGATGTCGCGATACCACGCCTGCATCTGAGCTGATCGCCACGCGAGCCACGCTTCATAAATTGGGTTTTCAACGTCGCTTGGAAGCAGCGTTTCGAGTTGAAACGTCGATGGATCAATGTTCTGGCTTTGCAGAAATCGTTGCACGGTTATATCGTCGAAGCCATGTTGCGTTCCTGGCAGCAGCGTGCAGCAGTCCGGGCGGCACGTCAAAGCGATGCCTCCAAAGGAAGCGTGCTGCTGATAGCGAGTAGCAATTTTTCCAACGCCGTCCAGACAGACACCTTGTAGGTTGCGGTCAAGCGGATTGTAGATCGGCAAAGACCGGCGGTTGAACTCGGTCAACTGACCTTCAAAGTCCACCAAGTCAAAGCTCATCTGTCTTGTTTCGCGGATCCTTTCCAGTTGCGGGAGGGTCGAATTGAGCGTCAATACGGGAACTAGTTTGAGGCCTTCGCGCTCGAACATGCGAAGCATTAATTCAAGGATGTCCTTCTGAACCGGATCGCAACCGTCGGAACAAAATACTCCTGCGTCGAACCGTGGTCCCGGAGCCAAGCCACCAGAAGGGAAGATCGCACTTCCATCAGATGCAACGGTCACGAAAGCGCCATCGTAAAAGTTGGCTTTGAGATGTTGCGTCAGACGATCGGTCGAATCGTAGAAAGTTTGCCAGTCGTCCAATGCCTGACCCGTCAGCGGATCAACAATTCGAGCAGCCTGAAACAATCCGCTGAAGTCCGGAGACTCCAACATCGCCATTCGCTGACGCGTTTCAAAATTCGAATCCGATTCGTAGCCCAATGAATCAATCTGACTTGAAAGACGCTTTGGACCAACTTCGATTTTGAGGTCGCCTATCTGGGCTCGCGTTTGAGAATCGATGTTTGCAATGTAGAGGTGTCCGGCCTCATCTTCTGGCCAGAGAAAAAATTCGTGCGTCAACCATTTCTCTGACGAATCGAATTCCAAAATCGAACCGGGAACGCTGATTCCCGAATCCATTCCGTTAAGAACCTGTTGGGTCGACGAAAGGTAGTGGACTCCCAGTTTCGTTCCGGCAACTGGACGATACCGAAAAGAGATTTTGATCGGTTGATTTTTCAGGACGTTGTCCGGACGGTAAATCGGAATCGCCAAAGAAGAACCGGGAGCGAACTCAAGGGCGGACTCTGATTCGCCAACGGAAATGACCGACAGGTCTCCACTGCGAATTGGTTCTTTGGAATTCGGTAGGCGTGGCAAAGGCCACGGTGGGCGAAAGTTTCCTTTTAACTGTTGTGGCGTGAACGTCTGTTCTGTTTCCCATGTCATTGCGTTGTTGTTAATCGGTGAATCGGGCGACACGACGACAACTTGGACGCGACGGGTCAGTTTTTTGGAACGGCGAAACTGGCCAAACGTTGTCTGCGTTAGTGGCGTAACTTCGATCCATAAATCGTGAACTCCCTCCTGATCGGGTAGCATAACGCTCATGTTTTGGGCCGCCGAAGTGCCATTCGCATCGGTGGTGTATTCTGTGCCTTCATTGAAAATCGGGATCTTCTGATCTTCCGTGCCTTTCCAAAAGAATTGAACATTGAGTTTCTGATTTCGCAAGCGACATCGCTGAAGTTGAACATCGAACAGCCATGTTTCGCCCGGTGAGAAGACTAGATGCGGACGGTCAAAGCCAACGCGAACTTGATCGCCGGGAGTGCGTGAAATGGAGATTCGGTTCTGCTGTTGGTCGAGCGGTTCATTGATCCCGGACTCGAGCTGCGACAGTGTCCATTGTTGTTCGAATGTCTGACCCGATTCAGATGTGAGTTGAATGCTGACGGATGGATCGCCGTCGAATGTTATAGCAGCGTCAATGCCGCCATAGCTTGTGGCGATGCGGTGATCGATGATCAGTTCGCCACCTCGGCTGATGACCGTCGAAGGTGCATCGGAAGTGATCGCGAGAATTCGATTGACGTCGATTTCACCGTTGTCAATCGTTAGCTTGCCATTCCATTTTTGCGGCACGCCACCGCCCCAAGCAAATCGCAACTTCAGATTGCCGCCAATTTTTTCACTGGACGAACTGAAGTGACGAGATTCCTGCGCGCAGATCGTAACCACGTTTGAGCAGGTGAGAAGCAATAGCGTGAAGATGAGCGCGAACCGGTATCCGAAAACGCGAAGCTGGTTTCGCCGCGCAGAAGTATGGTGGTCTCGTTGAAAGTATGGACTTCCTTGCCCGAACATTCAGAATTCCGTTTCTGAATTATTGATAGTCGAGTTTGCTCTCGACCTTGCTAGGACTGTAGCAAAACAGAAAAACGGCTCTCTACCCCAACCGTGAAATGGATTTGCTAGCGATTGAAGATGCTAGCTCCAATACAAGCCCGAAGCGCAAGCGAGTGGTTCTGGAGTGCGGGAAAAACCACTCGCTCGCGCTTCGGGCTCGTATTTGTGCAACTTCAAAACTTGCGCTTCGGGCTTGTATATGTGCATGTACTTTCAATATCACGTTTGTATTGCCGCCTTTCCGCGCCGCCACTAGACTCCCACGCCCTAATTTTCGTTAGGCAGGAAGCCAGAATGACGAACCGCCGAAATCAAGATCCATTTGAACCTCAACGCAGACAATCTCGTGCTCGTCGTCGAGACGCTGACGACGATCGGTCTGGTGCTCCATCACGACGCCGTCGCTGGCCAATTTTTTTGTTGGTGATCGTGTTGTTGATCGCTTTGCTGCCGAACATTGTTGGTTGGCTAGGCTTGCAAAAATATGCAATCAACTACGCGCTGAAGGACTTTCAGGGAAACGTTAGCGTTCGCAAAACTTCCCTTGGTTGGTTCCAGCCGATTCAGCTGACCGACATCACCGCAACCGACCTTGCCGGAAATCAGCTTGCGACTATCGAGTCAATCAAAACGTCAGAGCCGCTGTACGCTTTCATGACTGGCAATGACTACGGCGAAGTCGAAATTCAAAAGCCATTCGTTTATGTTCACGTTCGTGCCGACGGTAGCAATCTTGAAGATTCGATTTCGCAATACATGGCGTCTTCGCAACCATCGCCATTAAAGCCAAACGTAACCAATTCGTCACCGATGGTGTTGCCGAAAATGTTGCTGCGCGTTCGCGATGGCGCCGCGTCAATCACCTCTGATGGCAGTCCGCAGAATTGGCAAATTGATCAGTTGGCGATCGATGCCGTGTTGTCCGAATCCGAAGCGCCACTTGCGTCGACCGCTCAGTTTCGCGCAATGACGATGATCCCGAATTCCAGTGGTCAGGTGGCCGTCACCGAATCGGGAACTGTGGCGCTGAGTTCCAGAGTCGATGCGGGTTCAAATCGGCTTACGTTTTCATCGGCAAACATCGAGTTGGAATCCGATCAGTTTCCATTGTCGATCGTTGCGCCATTGAGTCAGCGATTCATTGGACCGGCTCAGATGAGCGGCACTGCGTCGTCAATGGTTTCTGCTTCGTGGAATGGAGCGACAAGCGAAGTTTCGACGAACATTCAATCGTTGCAGTTGTCGAACGCTCAAATCGTGGCACCGCAATTGCTCAATGATGACCGATTCTTCTTGGAGCAACTGTCGGCAAAAGGTGTGATGGAACTTTCGCCGAGCCGCATTTTTGCAGATCAGTTCATCGTCGAAACAGACTTTGGAAAACTCAACGCGAACGGCCAGTTTGATCCAGGACAGATTGCAAGTCTGTCAGCTGGAGCTCAGCTTCCTGATGCGGATTTGCAAATGGACGGCGAAATCGACGTTGCCAAATTGCTGCAACGACTTCCTTCCACGTTTCAGCTGCACAAAGACGTGATCGTCGAATCCGGGACAATCCAGTTCAATGCGGGACAGCGGAATGATGCGGATGCTCGCCGTTTGGTCGTTAACGTGGATGCCGCCAACATTCGGGCGAATCGCGGTGGTCAGCCAATCGTTTGGCAGCAACCATTGCGAGTCGTTGGTGTGCTACGGGAAAGCGGCGGACAATTTTCGATTGAAAGTCTCGAATGCATCTCCGATTTCCTGAACATCAATGGCAGTGCAACACTTCGCGAAGGAATGTTTCGCACCAAAGGTGACCTTGGTGAACTCTCGCAGCGAATCCGACAATTTGCTGACCTTGGCCAAATGCAATTCGCTGGAACGCTTGACGGTCAGTTTGGCTGGCAAGTCGTTGGCGATAACGAAGTTAACGTTGCTCAGATCACCAATCAACCGATTCAAATTGGCGGGGAGTTTACTGTCGCGCGACCGGTGATCGAATTACCGGGTATGCCTCGCTGGAGTCCTGACCAATTAGTCATTCGTACCAGTGGCAGCGGGCAATTGATCGGGACCGATTCGAATTCAGCATTGAAGCTTTCCCAAGCAGGTGCGCAACTTATTATCGGAAACGAAACTTCTGTTTTATCGTTGGCTCGACCTGTTGAAGATGCGTTTACAAATCAGGAATGGGTTTTCAATACGCAAGTTACCGGCCAAGTTCAAGGATGGCTGCAGCATATAAGGAACTTTGTCGATCCAGGTGACTTTCAAGCTGGCGGAGAACTTGGCTTTGCCGGCATCACGATCATTGATCCGAATCAAATTCGTATCGAAAACGGACAGTACGAAATCAAGCAGCTGGGCTTTGAAGGTTACGGAGCGAATATTCGTGAAGATCGAGTCGTTGGAACCGTCACCGCGGGTTACTCGATGGCGACAGGTGATGTTGGGGTTCAGCAAGCCAGCGTTCAAGGTAGCGGCGTGTCGGCGACGGCGCAGAACTTGAAACTGACAACGGTTAATGCAATGCAGTTGGATGGTTCGGCTGCTTTTCGAGCTGACATCAATCGCTTAGCAGAATGGTTCTCGCTATCGACGGCGCCGGACAGCATCAACTGGTTTGGTGCCACCGAAGGAACGGTTGATTTCAAAAGTTCACTTTCGGGAACAGACGCAAAATTCAAAGCGAACATGACGGACGTTGTCGCGACTCAGCGAGCAGCACTTGGTGGTTCAACTTCGCCGATGCAAATGGTCAGCAATTCGCAGGCTTGGTCAGAACTTTGGCGTGAACCGAAAGTAAATCTTTCTGGACAGCTTACGATTGGCGGCGATTTCGATTCGCTATCTTTCCATGAATTGATGGCGAGGTCAGGATCTTTGGATTTCAATGCCACGGGTACGATTTCCGATTTGGCGGGTTCGCTTGTTACGAATTTGGAAGGGAACTGGCAGCCGAACTTCGAAAAGATTAACTCGTTGCTTGCCGCTTACAGCCAAAATATGGTTTCGCTCAAGGGTAACGGTGTCCAACCGTTTCGAATTCAAGGACCCTTGTTTGCACAGCCGGGATCTTCTGCGTGGGTGTCGGATCAGTTGAGCGTTCAAACCGTGGTCGGCTGGGATCAAGGTCAACTGGTTGGTTTGCCGATTGGAAAAAGTGAAATTGGTGTGGATTTGCGGCAGCAAGTTGCCTCGCTGCAGACGACTGGAATTCCGATCAGCGGTGGCTTGGTCAATCTTCAGCCGCAACTTGATATGCGTAGCAGCGATCCAGTTCTAATTCACGGTCAGGCTCGACTGTTGGACAACGTGCAGATCACACCGGATATTTGTCGCGACTGTTTGAAGTTCGTCGCGCCGTGGCTTGCCGACACGACAAATGCTCAAGGTATTTTCTCCGCTGACGTTCAAGGTGTCAGCATGCCGATCTCCGATCCGATGAATGTTTCGGCTCGCGGCAGTTTGGAGATGCAGGATGTCACGATCGCTGCCGGTCCAATGGCTGAGAAATTGTTGGGAACGGTTGCTCAAATTCAGTCGATTCTGAAACCCGATTCGCGAGACCGCGAAATGAAGACGTGGCTCAAGATTGAACAGCAAACGATTCCAGTTGCCGTTGAGAATCGCCGCGTCTATCACGAGGGCATTAAGTTCTCACACGATGAGTTGATCATTCGCACAAGTGGCAGTGTCGGCTTCGATCAGTCAGTCAGCATGGTTGCGAAAATTCCGATCGCCGAGGAATGGATTGCTGACAATCGGTATCTTTCTGGTTTGAGTGGTCAATCACTTTCGATTCCGATTAGCGGAACAGTCAATCGACCGGTGATCGACCAGAATGAGGTTCGAAAACTTTCCACGGACCTAGTGCGAAATGCTGCTCAAGGAGCCATCGGCAATGCGATTACGGACAAAGTAAATCCAAAGTTGAACCAGTATCGAAACGATTTGAATAGCAAGGTGACGGGCGAAGTGAACAAACTGCAGAACCGATTCCAAGACAAGCTTGGTGGATTCTTGCAGGATAAGCTTGGGGCTCCAGCAGCTGCCGGTGGCCAAAGTGCGGCTCCCGTACAGACGCCGTCCTCTTCGGGCCAGCAGATTGAAGATCGCCTTAATGGCGAACTGAAAAAGGGCCTCAACAAGCTGTTCGGCGGCTAAAATCCCCGATTTTCCTTGAATTCACGAACAGTCGATAAGAGAATTCCGTGACAAGCCGAGAAGGATTCCGCCCTGATAGATTCGAAACTCAATTAGAAAATCGGAAACATGATGATTAAGCGAATCGCCAAAAAGAGCCGTCGAAAAGGTCTGGATTACGGAACGCTCGAAGCACGTCAGGTGCTCACATCGTTTGTGTCCGATATTGCTTGGGTTTCTCAATCGTTTCACATACCGGTCAACGAATCTCATACGGTGTTGGAAAACCTCACCGAGTCGCCGGAGATTTCTGATCAGCCAGAAAATGGCACGCTTACGTATGACGAGTCAGCCCAAACATTGGTCTATCAGCCGGACGAAGGCTTTGTCGGAGAAGACTTTTTTGAAGCGGCTGACCGACCGTATACGATTCGCGTTTGGGACTCAGCGTGGGCGACTCCGGATTGGACTCACGTGATTTCAGGAGATTCCGCTTCAATCGAAGTGCTTGCCAACGACTACGCTTTTAAAAATTGGAACTCCACCAGCGATCAACCGTGGAAGATTGGGCGGGGAAATCAGTTCAATTGGCGGCAGGATTCGACTGGATTCTCGATTATTGAAGTTACCAATCCGGACGCGGGTTCGATTTCAATTTCTGATGACGGGCAGTCGTTGATCTTTGAGGCTGCCAACGAAGCGGTTGGTCAACAGAGAGTGACATACACGTTGGAGGATTCGCGTGGGTTTAGGACGACTGGCACGGTCGTCATCGATGTGACCGAACAGGCAGTCGATTCAAGAGGCTACGTCAGCGAAGCACAATGGGAACAAGAACGTGTCGAAGCGTGGATGAGTCGGTATGCCGGTGCGTTGGGCAATGGTTGGCTACCTACGGTATATGCATTCAGTGACGTCACGCCCGTGCGAACTTTCAATGCAAGCGTCGACGCTTTTCAGTTGTCAGTTAGCGCAGATGTTCAGGAAGGCGACATCGTCAAATCGCAAGGCGACTTGCTCTATTACATCACTTACGGAGACCATGACTCCGAATTCATATCGTATCTGTCGATCGTCGATGTGAGCGACCCCTCCGATCCGCTGCTAATGAGCACAACGGGTTTCGACTCCAAGGTAAAGGATATCTTTCTCGATGAAGGCCGCGTTGCAGTCGTGCTGGCGGAGGAATACGGATTCTGGATTCACGGCGGTGGCGTATCTGGATCAAGTTTTGAGCTACAGGTTCTTGACGTGACTTCACCAGTGGTTCCGACCGAAGTCTACGCCGCCACCATCGATGGTAGTTTTTCTGATGCTCGCTTGATTGGTGACCAGCTCTATCTGGTTAGCCAGTACGACACCAACGCTGGTTTGGCTCCTTATCAGTTGCTCGGAAGTGATGAAATCGCCGTTTCGCCCGGCGACTATATCGATGCGATTCTTCAGCAAGACAACGGATTCGGTTTGCCGAGGGTCTCGGTTGAGGTTGGTGATCAGCAAAATATGGTGAAACTTGGAATCGATCAAATTGTGCGACGCGATAACGGAAACGCCTCAACGCTTGTGACAACCTTTGACGTGCAGGGAGAAGGCCGAGAGCCGGTTGACATGGATTTGGTTGCGTCCGATTACGTGAGCACGGTTTATGTCAGTGAGCAATCCTTGTACCTGTTCGATGGTTCTTCAGTGATCAAGTTGGGCATCTCGCCGGACGCTGGTGTAGAGTTTTCCGCAGATGGGGCGTTGGAGGGCTCACTTCTGAATCAGTTTGCAGCTCACGAGCATGGTGGGCGGCTTCGTGTTGCTCTGCAGGATTCCACTGACGGAAGTTCTGACGTTCGCGTGTTTGAACAAGTTGGCGATTCGCTCAACGTTGTTGGTTCGCTGGATGATATCGCGCCCGGCGAGCGTATTTTCTCGACGACGTTTGTTGAAGACCAAGTGTTTGTTGTGACATTCCGCCAAGTCGATCCATTATTCGTGATTGATTTGAGCAATGCAACTTCGCCGACGATTACGGGCGAGCTAAAGATTCCTGGCGTTTCGAATTATCTTCAGCTGATCGATGACGATATCTTGTTGGCCGTTGGGCGAGATGCGAACCCCAGCACCGGGGTGCAAACCGATTTGCAAATCTCCTTGTTCGACGTCGCAGATCCGACCAATCCAGTGCTCTTGGACCGGTATACGTTTGCTGGCGGTCGGTCGACTTACACTCCGTTGATTGATTGGATTTCCTCTGGGCCGAGTCACAACGCACTGACGTTTGATCAAGCGAGTGGAACATTGGCGTTGCCGGTTCAGTACCATGCCAATGGAGCCACGGATGAAGTTTCCATTTTTGAAATCAGCCGTGAAAACGGAATTCAAGTTGCTGGTTCAGTTTCTTTTGATAGCCAGGCGCAGCGAACGGTGATCAGTGGCGATCGAGTTGTTTACCTTTCGGATGAAAGTTTGAAAACGGCGACGATCTCTGATCCCGCAACCGTGATTGCATCGTTGGAGTTGCCACCCGAAGAAACGGAGGCTCGTCAAGTTGGTGCTGCGTTACGAGTTTGCGAAATGATCGACCGTGTGTTCGAAGAGGCTGTTGAGTTAGAGGAAGTTCCTGAAGTTCAGATTGAACCATTTGATGTGGAAACCGATACGGCTGATTTTCTAACCGATGTTCGGGAGTTGCTCAGTGAGACTGAAAGTCTGGATGTTGATCACGTTGCGGGCTGGATGGGGCAATTCTTTCAATTGTTGGACGTTGTTTCTCCGGCTGACTATTTGCCAGCGGATCACCCATCGGTTGTTGGTGAGAATTTACCTTCCCTGACGACGATCGTCGAAGCCGTTGAAACCAACACGGTAATGACTGAACTCGAAAAAGAAATTGCTTTGGAAAATGCCGAATCGGCAGTCGAAGATATTCGAACTCTGATCGTGGATCGATGGTTCTCCTTTGAAGAAGCTTTTGCCGACTATCTCAATCGTACCCTTCCCGATGGATACGAGCTTGGGTTACATCATGGCGTGGCAGGCTTCCAAACGCAGATGATGTTGATCGATCAGCTGGCTGCAATCGCTGTACGTCACGGCGTTTTCGCATAGCAATGCCCGTTTTTGGCACCTGAATTGGTTGGCTTGTTGTCTTAATCCCCCAGAAATGCCGGGCATAAACGAAAGTTAAAACTCTTCGGACGATATCGGGGTAAACTTTCTGTTGGACGCGAACAGTCCGGGTTGCCTCGAACTGGCTCTCTGCCCACAATTCAATTGGCGGAGCAGTTCGGATGGAATCGCGGCTGATATCTGCGCCAAGTCATTAACAATTCAGAAATTCGGGAGTCTCTTGTGAAGACGGTTTGCAAGTCATTATTTACGACCTGCCTGACAGGCATGTTTACTTTGGTTGCGGTTGCGACCACCTTCGCCCAATCAGCTCCGGAGCCCGCAGTTGTGGTTTCGATTGCTCCAATCAAGGAGCAACTAAAAGATGTCAAATACCTTACCAAAGCGTCAGGTTTTGGAGGATTGTCATTCTTGGTCAAGTCGCAGATCGACTACGCCACAGGCGGAATGGACAAAACTCGTCCATCAGGAGTTCTGCTTTACTTCCAAGGCGACAATCCGGTTCCCAAAACCGTTGTCTTTCTTCCTATCAAAGACTTCGATGACATGTTGGATACGGTTTCCAATTTTGCAGAGGTGGACGATGGAGACGACGTGATCAAGATCACCCCAAGCAATGGCGAAACAATGTTTGCCGTTGAACAGGGAACCAACATGTTCTTGACGATCGATGAAGAATCTCTCGAAGATCTTCCAGAAGATCCCCAGGCGTTGCTTGGCGATATGTCTACCAAATACAACCTTGGGGCACATGTCTACGGCGGTCGCATTCCTGACGAACTTCGTGAAAAAGCGATCGACATGATCAAAGACGGATACGTCGACAGCCTGCAAAACATGGGCGGTGATCCGGACCAGATCGATTCTCAGATCGCTGACTTCGAAGAGCAGATTAAAGTTCTGAGCGATGTCGATGAAATTATTTTTGGAGTGTCTGCAGACAAAGACACTCACAAGATGGCGATGGAATTCACGATTACTGGAAAGCCGGGATCGAAAGTCGCCAAGAGCTACGCTGGCTTTGCCGATGCGGATCCAACGAAGTTCGCAGGCTTCATGAGCGACAAGGCGGCGATGGACTACAACATGTGTTTCAACGTTAGCACCGAAGATTCGGACAAAATTGGCACTCAGTTGGAAGGGCTCATTGAGTCAATGATGACTGAGTTGGACAACGATGGCGAATTCGATGATGAGGAACTGGACACGATTCGAAGTGCCGCAGTTCAAATTTCGGAAGTGGTCGAAGAGACGTTCAAGGCAGGAAGAATTGATTCGGGTGGTCAGCTCATGATGGGCGAGAACGACTTCAACTTTGTTGCTGGAGGACAAGTTTCGGATCCAAAGAAACTTGAGTCGGCCGCAAAAGAGTTGATTGGTTTGCTTCAAGGTCGAGTCGGCGACGCATTCGATTTCAATCAGGATTTCGCTAAGCACGCGGGCGTCAATTTTCACGAGATTGTCATTAAAATTCCTGAGGATGAAGAAGAGCTTCAGGACTTCGTTGGACCTGAAATCATCGTGTTGCTGGGTATTGGCGAGAAAAATATTTATCTTGCCGCTGGCAAGAGCCCAATGGATACGTTGAAAGCTGCCATGGCTAACTCAGCTGCTGCGGCACCTGAGTATCCGGTGGTTTACAACGTTCGTGTGACGCCAATTCTGGAATACGCGGCCAGCACCACTGGTCAGCCTATGCTTGATGGTTTCGTCGAAAAGATGAAGGAAGTTGGCCGTGACAAGATGACCGCTTACAGTAAAGCAATCGAAAACGGATTGTTTACTCGAATGGAAATGGAAGACGGACCGCTCTCGTTGATTCAGGGTGCTGTCGAAGGTTTCCAACAACAAATGGGTGGCGGTGCTGATTTCTAAAGACGATTCTGGATCTTTCGGATTCAACTGAGTTGAATAAAAAAGGCCGCCCGGTAAATTGCCGGGCGGCCTTTTCGTTTACTATCTGAAACTAATCGCTATCGAATCTTCCGTTGTCGGCGAGCGATTGGCATCGGTGGTGCGGCTTCTGGGCGAATGATCGGTGGAAGAGCATTTCGCGATGAAGAACCACTGCCTCCTCCTTGAAATCCGCCTCCGGTACCGATTGGTGCCTGATTGAATCCGCTCGGTGCCTGATTGAATCCGCT
>CAZORS010000034.1:15978-27335 GCA_964582025.1 uncultured Pirellulaceae bacterium
GGTGCCTGATTGAATCCGCTCGGTGCCTGATTGAATCCGCTTGGAACTTGATTGAATCCACCCGGTGCTTGATTGAATCCGCCCTGTTGTTGGCTGAATCCGCCAGAAGCTTGATTCCCGCCGGCACGGTTGAAGCTACCAGAGCTGTTTCCCGTTCCGTAGAACGACTCTTCGAGGCGATCATCAATCCGTTGGATGGAATCCTTCAAGTTGTCGCCGATGCGTCGCAGGGCAGGAGTCTTCGGTGCACAAGCACAACCTGCTGCGACCCACTGACCGTAGGTTGTGCATGGGCTACGACAAATCGGATTCTCGGCATTGGCACCAGGACATCTTCCGTCTGGGCCAGGGATGCCACCGTCTGGGCAAACAGGATCCACAGGCGTCTGTGCTGTTTGCATTGGTCGGCGAGGTTTCAGAATTGCCTGACGATAGGCGACTTCGTTTGCGTAGTGGTTCATCCAACCAACGGTTTCAGCTGAAACCATGGTGAAGTCGAAAGGAGCCGCTTCTCCACCACCAGCATTTCCTTCGGCATCCATCACCGGTGACGATCCTCCAGCGGCCTGGATTCCGATGCTGCCAACGCCGTCGACACCCACAGCAACCAGTCCGTATCCTCCAGGTCGAACTCCGGTGAATTGGAAGATTCCAAAGTTGTCCGTCGTGGTTGATCCGATGACATTGTCACCTTTGAGCAACATGATTTTAGTGCTGCGAAGATCAACGGGGCGACCGTTGATTGAGTTCATTTGGTGAACACGTCCAACAAGACGTCCGCGTGAATCGAGAGAGACAGGCGTTCCTGCAATCGATGTTGCTGGTTCGGCAACGACCGTGTTTTTCGTCAGGCCGTCGAATCCGTAAAGCTGATCCGGATCGTCTTCGCCTTCTTCAACGCTGTATCGACCGTAAACGCGATAGGCGATGTTTGGAGCATAATACCGAATCCAGTCAGTGTTGATTGTGGTTTCGTTTTGAAATGCGTAGCAATTGATCGTCGTAGGCGTCGACTCGTCAGCATCCGGATTGTCGTTGATGACGTTGGCTCCGAAAGCGAAAAATGCTTTTTCACCCCAACCGACGAACGAATAGGCTCCACGCTGAACGTTTGTGAAAATGAACGAGCCGTCTGCTTGAACGGCAGCAGTCTTGACCAAACGTCCGTTGTTCATCAGGAAAATGGTCATCCCAGCAACTTCGGCTCCGTCGATTCCGCGGACGGTCCCGCTGAACTGGCCGTTGCGATCCAACATCACCCAGTTGGCTCGCAGCGAATCAGAAAGGCGGACTCCATCGATGTCGCCGACTCCTTCCCAGCCAGCGTATCGTTCGTTGACTTCAACGGACTGTTCAGGCTCTTCTTCGCCGATTTCGTCATCGTCAGGGCGCTCTGAAGTCGCGGGCGTTACGGGCGACCGATCGATCGGACGCATAGGCCCTTCCTGTTCAAAAGGGCTACCTTCTCCCTCTTGTTCCCCGTCTCCGGTCGGAGTGAGATTGTCAAACGGAAGCTGTGCTTGCGTCACATTGGCGGTCGTCGCCATGGACAATGATGTGAAAAGCAAAGCGAGCAAAATACGTCGTAGTGAATTCAGGGTCATCGCTGATACCTGCAAAATGGGCCAAATCGACGGGATACAAACCGTCCATCAGCGTCTGCATCGTCGTTGCAGCCCTTCAAATCGCAACTCAAGTTCCAAATGTCCCGGGCAATCCGAATTTTCAATTAGGGTCGTTCTAGTGGGGCAAAGTATTCCGAGAGGTGTGACTTTGTAAGCACGGTAAAGTTTGCAGGGGGAGCCGAGGCTTTCCGAAACGGTCGCCATCTCGATTACGACTGCAATCTAGCCAGAAGTTCGCGCATGTGCTGCTTGAATCGCTCGAAGTAGCCCGCAGGCTTTGCTGAGCGTCTCTTCGTATTCGGCATCCGGATCGCTGTCAGCCACGATGCCAGCGCCAGCTTGCACCCAAGCCTTGTCATCTTTGATGACCATTGTCCTCAGCGCGATACACGTGTCCATATTGCCCGAGTAGTCAATGTAGCCAACCGCTCCCGCGTAAGGACCGCGTCGATGCGGTTCGAATTCGTCGATGATCTCCATCGCCCTCACTTTTGGTGCCCCGGAAACGGTGCCCGCAGGAAGGCTGGCCATCAACGCGTCGAAAGCATCGCAGTCATCACGTAATTGCCCAGTTACAGACGACGAAATGTGCATCACGTGGCTGTATCGTTCGACGATCATGATGTCCGGGAGTTCAATCGAGCCGTACTTGGCGACACGTCCGACGTCGTTGCGACCGAGATCGACCAACATGACGTGTTCGGCCCGCTCTTTCTCATCCGCCAGTAGCTCTTCTTCGAGTCGCTTGTCTTCTTCAGGAGTCGCACCACGTTTTCGAGTCCCAGCCAGCGGCCGGACCGTCACTTCACTGTCAACGACTCGACACATGATCTCTGGCGAACTTCCGACCAGCGTGCAATCTTTACTGCGAAGAAAGAACATGAACGGGCTAGGGTTCAGCACTCTTAAACTTCGATAAATTTCCAGCGGATCACATTCGATATCCAGCGAAAGCCGTTGGCTCAGTACCACTTGGAAAATATCTCCAGCGTGGATGTACTCGATGCAATCGCGGACCGCGTTTCCGAAAGTTTCACGAGTCATGTTCGATTCGTAAGCCGGCAAGTCACCGCTCGTCGGAGCCACATTCATGTGACTGAATTCTTCACCCGTTTCTGGAGCCTGTAGCCTAGCCACCAAACTTTCAACGCGTTGATTCGCATCGTCAAAAGCAGATTGAGCCGAATCAAAATCGTCCAACCACGCCAATGCCATCACAAAAACCGTTTTAGTAATGTGATCAAAGATCAACATCGAGTCGTAGAACGCGAAGTTCATATCGTCGAGTTGTCGATCATCATCGGGTGCGTTGGGAAGTTCCTCGACGTAACGGACAACATCGTAGCCAGCGTATCCAATGGCACCGCCGGCAAACGGAGGCAATCCTTCCAAGATCGCAACGTTGACACTGTCGATGTGTTTACGAATCTCTTCTAGCGGATTTTCGCTGTGCCACGTTTTTGACTTACTTTCGTCTTCCGAGGAGAACGTGACTTCGTTCCTGCGGGCGGAAATTTCGAATTTTGGATCTGCCGCCAGAATGCTGTAGCGTCCAACTTTTTCACCGCCGATGACACTTTCAAAAAGACACGCGGTGCCTCCGCGATCAATTTTTCGAAACGCCGAAACTGGTGTCAAGGAATCGCTGAGCAACTTTCGATAGACAGGAATCGCATTGTGCGATTTGGCCAGTTCGGAGAAAAAAGAAAATTCAGGAATTAGGGTCATCGTTAATTGGCAGGGCTTCTAACGTCAATCGGACGCTTTTGTTCTAGGGTTGCTATTGGTTTAGTTAACGCCACGCAATTAATCCGGGGTTAAAGCGGGCACATGGTACCATAACCTCCGAAGTGAAAGCATCCTCTTAGCGCCTCCAATCTTGTATACCTGGGTGCTCGGAGATAAAATCTATTTGGAACAGAATCTATCGCACTAGGCCCGCACCTCATGAAATGTCAAAAATGCAACAAGTCAGCGACGTTTCATATAACGGACCTTACCGGCGATGGTCTGCTCGCTTTGCATCTTTGTCCAGAGTGTGCAAAACATTATCTTCAACCAGAAGCGGAAGACTCTGAGACGCCCAAAATTTCGGGTGTGCTCTCGGATCAATTGAAGCTTGAGCAAACAGCGGAAGATCTGAAGGAGCTCGATTCAAAGAAGTGTCCGATTTGTGGCATTTCGTTTTACGAGTTCCGTCAAGCTGGTCGGCTTGGTTGTCCACACGATTACGTTTTCTTTGGGGCGGAACTTAAGCCACTTCTTGAAAGTGTTCACGGTGCGACGGCGCATGTGGGAAAACAGCCTCAGCGTGGAGCTTACGACACGGAATCGCAAACGGAGTTGATTCGACTTCGTGGCGAGATGAAAACGGCGGTGTCAAAAGAGGACTACGAAAAGGCCCAGGAAATTCGCGATCAAATTCGCTCGATCGAGAATCAATCCTGAGCAACGAAACAACCTGAAGCGTGATTTTGTGAGTGTATCGATTGCGATTCAGCTGAAAATATTTATGGGATTCCAACATGGAAATCGATGATCTGGCTTCGACCAGCGGCGAGTGGCTTCGCGGAGTTGGTCCGCAGAGCGACATTGTCATGAGCAGCCGTATTCGGCTGGCTCGAAACCTTGCAGATTTTCCGTTCATTCGTCGCTGCAACGATATCGACCGCGCCAACATCGATTCGACGGTTCGACAGCGACTCGCCAGCAACGATGCCCTGCGAGATCTGACATTCATTGATGTTGCCACGCTTGAGTCGCTTGATCGGCAGTTTCTGGTCGAGCGTCAACTGATCAGCCGGGAGCACGCGAATTCCGATGGCGCTCGCGCGGTTGCGATTGACGGACAGGAGCAGCTTAGTTTGATGGTCAACGAGGAAGACCATCTTCGAATTCAGGTCATGAAAAGCGGCTTCGATTTGGAAGGTGCGTGGGAGCAAATCAATGATCTCGACAATCAAATCGAGAATCAGGTGACGTACGCGTTTCACGAAGACATGGGTTATTTGACGGCTTGCCCGACCAATGTTGGTACCGGAATGCGAGTCAGCGTTTTGGTTCATTTGCCGGCGCTGGTGATCACGAATCAAATTGAGAAAGTCTTTCGCTCGTTGCAGAAGATTAACCTTGTCGTGCGAGGTCTGTACGGGGAAGGTACTCAGGCGATGGGCGATTTCTACCAAGTCAGCAACCAGATCACACTCGGCAAATCGGAAAAGGAACTCATCGATCAAGTTGGCGATGTGGTTCCCGTGGTCATCGACTACGAACGCAAGGCTCGCAAGTTTTTGATCGAAGAAGATCAGAACGAATTGTTCGACCAAGTCAGCCGGGCCTACGGAATGCTTCAAACAGCTCGTCGCATCAGCAGCGAAGAGACGATGCATTTGTTGTCTCGAGTTCGTATGGGAATCAATCTTGGATTGATTGGCGATCTGGAGATTCCACAAGTCAACGAACTGTTCATTCAAACGCAGCCGGCTCACTTGCAGAAAATTCACCAGTCCAGCCTTTCAACGGACGAGCGAAACATCGAGCGTGCGAACTTCCTGCACAAGAATTTGAAGTCGCAAGACAACTAGGTTCGTGGCTGTGGCTTCCCGCTGCAGTCGATCGGGAACCAATTACTTTAGATCGTCCATCCTTACGATGTCACCGTCTTGAGGGTTGACGAGGTTTCGCAGTTGAACGTCGTCGATGTCATCCCGAATCCGGTGTCCTGCTCCATCGGCGGTGACTATCTTAAGTTTTTCGCCTTTCTTTACTCCAAGGCCTTGCCATGGCTTCTCGCTGTCGAATTTCCAGTCGACAGGACGAGTCCATTCGACAGCGTGATCGTCGCCAGCGACAACGGCTAACATCGTGCTGACCGTACCATCTGTCATCATGGCAAATGTGGGTGCCGTTGAACCGTCAAAGAGAGTCCCTTTTCCAGTTGGGCGCAGGTAGATGGTTTTCCCAGCTTCCAGGTTGTCCTGATTTGGATTGGCAGCCATGCCGAAGTAGCAATCTGGAAGCATTTTCAATAGCTTAATGTTGTGTTCGCTATCCCAGGGCTCATCGAGACGGAACAGCTTGTAAAGGTTGTTTTGATTCATGTAGGGCAAGATGTGAACGCGCCAGCTCAACAATGGTTTCCCCTCTTTGTCGTAGTTCGCGGTTGCCGGCAATTTTTTGTTGGCCTCTTCGAATTTGTGACAGCCCTTGGCAATCAATTGCAATCTTTTCATTTGTTCCTTCTGACCCTGCTGCGCCGTTACTTCTTTCATCAGCAACGTCAACCCATCCTCTTTGAACAAGTCACTCAGGTCAGCAACCAACCGACTCTCATTAGCCTCAGCTTTGAAGTTCTCATTTATGTACGCGGCGACAGGCGGATCCAGCAAAGATTTCGACTGCAAGAACGGAATCAGTTTTTCAGCCGCGGCTGCCAATTGTTTTGACGTTCGATTATCGGAGCACTGTACGATCAGTGAGCCAGTTTTGTTTTTAAAGGAAAGCCCCATAGAAGACCACTGAACATCGTTCGCAATCATCTTGCCGTTCAAGTTTCCAAACGGATCCGCGAAGTCGGGATTCAATTCGGCCAAAACTTTACGCGTGTCAGGACTGCCAATGATCGCGACTCCAATGTCAAACTTTGCCAGCGAAGCCAATGCCGTTTCTGCGATCTCTGCTGGCTGAGGGTTCGCAGAGAGAATTTGCTGCGTGTATTTTTCCATGAAACTACCCACAAGAACATTTCCCTTTGCAATGGGTTCACGTTTTATGTCCAGCGTTTGTTGCAGTTCGGTTAGCTTGTTTTTGGCAGTTTCAACATCCTTCTTGTCATTTACGAAACCGAGCCAAACAGTCTTTTGAACTGAGAATTCCTGTATCGGCGAAAGCAGGAACAGTTTGTCGACACCTGCTTCGTGAAGCTGCTTTATTTTGGCTTGAGACTGTTTCGCCTGCTTCAGAAGTCCCGCGGCCGACCGTTTGGAGTGTCCCGAAAGTCCTGTTTGTAGTTCGACCATTTCCTCAAGATCAACACGTTGAAGATCGATCACTCCAATCGCAACCGTTTCCTGAGAAAGGAACGGATGTAGCGCTTTGGGAAATCCAGATTGATCCTGTGCTGCGGCGAGATTCGAGGCCAACAGGAACAAAACCAACACGTTCAAAATTTGAGCCAGGAGTTTATTCATTTGAGTTTCCTTGATTGGTGCGTGTTGTCTTGTTGAGCTTAATGACGAATCGAGAACGTTCGTACGCCGATTGGTTCAATGTGAATTCAGCTTTATTCAGAGTGAGTTGGCAATCGAATGGCTTGCCAGTCCATGGATCCAAAGGAATGGAAACCGACTTGATTTCGTCCAGGGAAAGTGGCAAGCTGCCGGTGTCTGCCGCGTGCAATCGTATCGCTTCGATGATCCGGATTAGATCGAGTTCCTGTTGGACTTCCGCAACCTGCTGGTGCAAATTCAATGGACCGAAGGTGCTGAAAATATTAGCGCCAAGATTGTTTTGCAATGCTTCCGGACTGTACGCTTCGTTCCTCCGGCGCTGCATCAGGATCGAGTCAGGAATTGGCATGTAGATCATTGTTTGGAATTCTGATTTGGCTTTCTCGTATTCATGTTTGGCGTCCAGCAACATGACTTGGGAAACGGACATCTTTTCAATATTTGCTGTATCCGTTCCCGCTGCCA
Organism: uncultured Pirellulaceae bacterium; assembly: GCA_964582025.1. Lineage (GTDB taxonomy): Bacteria > Planctomycetota > Planctomycetia > Pirellulales > Pirellulaceae > Mariniblastus. The sequence continues at coordinate 23,297 of CAZORS010000034.1, forward strand.
ACAGTCGTTTCTTTGCAGCGGTAACGCCAGTGAGACTCGCTTTGAGAAATAGCGTCTTGGCGTTCGTTTGTTTGCCAGTTCCCCCTGACGAAGAGTCCAAATTATTGGCATCTGAAAACGTTTCAAAAACTTCCATGGCGACACGTTTCCACCTTTGGTCCGACCATTGAGATTCGTCGATCTCTTTGAATTCAGGCACGAGGTTTTCAAACATTGCCATTTGTGTTTCCATCGCAGCAACGCCAGAAATGATTGGGTGTGGCAGTTGAGCGATCGCCCAGTACATGTTTGGAGCATCTGGCTGCGCAACGAATTCAAGCAATGTCATGTTAGCGCGGGAGAGACATTGGATCGCAGTCAGAATTGCGATCGAATTGTTCAGCCGGGAAACGTTTTGGGCGAGCGTGTAGTGCATCCGTAGCAAGTCGGTTGCTTTCTCGAATTCACCCTGCTTGATGGCAGCACGCGTCTTGAGGACCAACGTCCAGGAAATCGAGCTGGCACTGCGAATCGCCGGGAAATCCATCTGCAATAGTTGCTTGCCTCGCAAGTCTTCAATTGCAACTCCCCAATCACACTCTCGGCAACGGGTGGCGACCGCGATATGGTTGTCGATGAATTCGTCAAATCGGGCGCAGGCCACCTTCAACTTCTCCATTGGGATATCCGAAAGCGATACCTTGCCACCAGACCACTCAGCATAGTCCTCTTCAAATTCTTTGAAGTTCGCTCGGTCGTTCTTGAAGAATGAGTAGCCAGCAAACGCACTTGCGTAGTTCATCGCAGCGTTGCCGTGCACCGTTTCAGATGGCAAGAGTTTCAGTCGATACCGGAAACGATCCGCACCAATTGCGGCGCTTGGCGTTACTGAAAGCGTTGCCACAGGCGATGGAAATCCGTGTTCATCAAGATCCACCGACCGCAACAGCTGTGCACAACCAGTCGTTGGATGGAAGATCGAGATGCACAATAGCGTCAGAACTGTGATCAGACAATTCATGATGGATCCTTTTCTTGGTTGAAAGTCACACGTTTTACGTTTTCAGAACGCAGGTTCAGAAAAGAGAAGTACGTCTCGTCGTCTTCAAAGTCAGTATCCTTGTAGACAAAGCGACTGTCGTCGAATTCCTGTGTGATGAGGTCTGGTCGACGTGTTGTTGGGTTGGCAAGTACGTCCCGATTGCTCGATACTTTTTCAGCAAGTTCACCGGAAGGTTGTTCGGTAGACAATGCGCTAAACTGTATGAATAGCAATGCGGCGGCGACGCCCGACATGATTGCCGTGGCCGCCTTCCACCGATTGGGTTGCGACGCTTGCCGGCCGATGATCTTTCCTGATTCGAAAAGGATTCGGTCTTGAGCAACGCGAGTTTCTTCTACATCGAAACCGGCTTCACGCGGATGAGCGCCTTCAAGCATCGCTTCGATGCTTTTCAATTCTGGAGGTGTTTCAAAAGACTCATTCACAGTGTTGCTCCCAGAGAAGTTTCAGTGATGTAAGTGCGTCGACGTACTGACGATGGGCGTTGCTAGTCGATTGCTGAGTGATCTCGGAGATCTGTTGCCAGCCGAGCTGATTCCAAATTCTGAGCGCGATGATCTCTCGCTGTTGAGGCTTGAGGAACTGCATTGCTTCGTTGATCCATTGAATGTTTGTTTCTTCGGAGCCCCGATTCGCGGGACGATTCAGCTCACTTTGAGCGACCGCGTTCTCACGATTTTGGCGACGTTGCTGAGATCGTTTCTGATTCAGCGATCGGCTTCGAACTGCTCGGAAGAGCCAGGCTCTGGGAGAATCGGGCATTGTTGACCTCGCGGCGAGTTCCATGAAAGCCTCCTGGACGATGTCGTCGGCCCATTGCGAAAACTGAGTTGCGTAGAGCCTCAGTTCAGATTGGTGTTGGCGAACCAGAGCCGCGATGTGGTCAGCATCTATCGATTCCGGCAAGTTTCACCTCGGGCAATACAACTTCGAACACACGGGCATCCTTTGACAGATAGGGCACCGCAATTGAGTTATCTTCCCGGAAAAGATTTGAATTTCAACAATTCTTTGGGCTTGAGCAAGCGTCGCCGGCAGAATTAGGAGGTTGCCTAACGAATAGAAGCCACACGAACGACTATTCGCTCGGCGGCTTCGCCTCCCAGCTGCATGCTCCGATGACGGGCAGTGCAGCTTTTTACCGTAAACTTAAGCCTTTACTGGCGTCGTCGTCGGGTCGTTGTCACGGCGCCGGCCAGTGCAAGAATGAGCACAGCGGAGGGTTCTGGAACTGCGGCAACGGACAGGCTTTCGCCGCCGCTTCCAAAGCTTCCTGAAGAGTAAAAAATGCTCTGCGTGTCCAAGTCGAACGAAACTGTGAAATAGCCCACGTCTCCAGAGCTGTTGAATCCAACAAAGACATCGTCGCCGATCGTTGCCAGAGGACCAAGGTCCAGAAAATCCGTTTCATCGAAGACATCGCCAGCGTTTAAAACGTCTCCGATTCCAACGAGACCGATGCTGTCAATCGGACCAGCGACCTCAAGGAAAAGCTCTTGCCCAATGCCGTCGTTGTTTTGCAACAGAGCCGTTGTCGCGCCGAGCTGATCGATGAAAACGTCCTCCGCATCCGCAGGAACACCAAACTGAAATTCAATCTCACTGACCATGAGGTCAGACGTCGAATTTCGAGTGAACGTAATGTCCTCTATCTGAGCCTGTATTTCAGATGTTAGGCATAGAAACGCAAGTCCGGCAATAATTGTCACGGGAAAAAACTTGTTTGTTTTTGAAAGCATCAGAGTGTTCCAGTTGTGCTATTGATCATGAAGTTCGAAAATCGTGTTGTGTTAAAGCTATCGTTTTAAAAATCGGAATGGTCCAAGACACCACCACTGTTCATTGATCCTGCTTCTTGAAGCGTTGCAAGATCGACGGAGTGGGCAATAAAGCCGACATGGCCGTCAGCGAATACAAAATTATTGCCGCCGTGAAAACTCGAAAATGGATGGCTGTACTTGAGATCAGGGTTGCCAAAATAAATGCCTTCAGGTTCGAACCGCTCATCGTTGAGCTCCGAATTGAGCGTCAGTACAGCGGCTGCTGGTTGAACGGGCTGCCTGCGAGCTTCCGCGAAGTTACCACCGACGACATCGCCTCTTCGCCAGTCGGCGAATCCAAACTCTTGTTCTGGGAGTAGGGTGTTGCCGTGGGCTTTACCACAGTTTTCGCCCATCATAAAAGTGTTCGAAGTGCCGTCTTGGATTTGGCTCAAGCTTCGACGATCGTGGATCCCAAAAATTCCGTCATTGTGAAGGTCGCCCCAAACGTCGTTTGAAAACTGGGAGTCCTGAGAACCTTGGACTCCAAAATAGTCGCGAGCTTCCGCCGGTGAGTTGACGGAAGGACAATGAAATACGGGGATTGAAATGCCTTCCTCGAGATTGAAGAGCTGTTCATATGCCCAAGGCGCAGAAAAGTCATAGTTGACCGACGTTAGGATATTGTTCGCTTCAACATAAGGAAGCAGTTGAATGAAAAGATTGCTTCCCCGATATCGATTCGCCCTGATATTGCTAGGCAAAATCAGCTCGCCAGCAGGAAGCTTCATTAAGGCAGATTCGTGATTCAATGCGGCAAGACCCAGCTGCCTCAAGTTATTTGCACACTGGGTTCGCCGAGCTGCTTCGCGCACTTGTTGGACTGCCGGAAGCAACATGCCAATCAAAATGCCAATGATGGCGATGACGACCAACAGCTCAACTAAAGTGAAGGCCCTTCGAGCTAATCTGGCAGCTTGCATTTTCACATCCCGAGAAAACAGTTAATCGTTTGGTACAAGTGTTCGCAATACGTTTAACGATCGCGTCGAGTCCATTCGAATTAAGTGCAGAAACTTGATCCTTCGCACTCCCTTATAACGTGGGCGTCTGTCAAATTCAGGTAATTGTTAATGCATGCTTTTCAAAAACAGATTTTTTTTTCACAAGCTGTTTGATAACCACGGTAAAAGACTGATCCAGCTTCTTTGCGTGCAGGTCTCGTGCGGGTTTGGCT
>CAZORS010000034.1:27435-33841 GCA_964582025.1 uncultured Pirellulaceae bacterium
TTCACATAAGCCTTGCTGACAGGAGATTTCGCTTGCGGATCGGTCAGCAAAACTTGTCCGTAAGATTCGATCACTTGGACCTCCATCGAATTGGCGTACCACGTTTCTGACTTCGAATCATCGCCCCCGACAACTTCGACCAACACGTTCTTGTTGTCGAATTGCTCAGGTATGTCAAATTCGTACGTGCCTTTGGCTTCGCCATCTTTCAGTGCTACCGTTTGGGACAAGTTCGGACGAATTAATGAGAAACCATCACCTTGATCACGAGCAAACGGATTGCTGCTGAACAGGAACTCGATGTCCATCTCGTAATAGTTAATGGTCAGGTCTTTTACGTTTCGCCATTCGACGGTTCCTTTGCCAGCCCCGCGTTTGCCAGCGTTTGCTTCGATCTTGAAATCGAATCCTGGAGCATTCGATGCGAGTTGATCCTGCTGTTGCGACCGATCTTTCTCGTCGACCAAATCGGTTGAGCCGCCTTGAATCTCCTCGACCATTGCGACGATGCTTTCAAACTTCTGACGCCAACGATCGACCGGATAGTCGACCCACTTTTTGGCCTTCGCCATCGCGTCGGCAGGTTTTTCACGATAGAGATCCAAGTAGGCATCGCAGTAGGCGTAAGGCATCGTTTGCACAACGTTTTTCGATTCGACTTTGGCGAACTGTTTCATCGCTTCGTCAATTCGGTCCTGCAATAACAAGTAATACGTCACGACCAAGCGGTTGTCGCTGTCGAGTTGCGGTCGGTGGCCGAGGATCTGCATCAGTTTTTCATACTGTTGGTGAACACGATCGTTGAGGATCTTCCTCGACGAACCAAGCTGATGAGCCCGGTTGTTAATCAGCGGAGAGAATTCACGTTGCTCGTACCAGTTTCGTTTGAGAGGATCGATTGAGACGAGTTCGCTTTCGAAAGTCATGCCGCATTGATGGGTGATCTGATCGGCATGATCCAAAAACTCGCGAATCGTATCGGCATCATTGTGTTTGACACTGTACGACCAAAGCGTGTTGTCGTAGCGACAACGATTCCGTAATGTGTCGGTTGCCTTCTTGAAAAACGCTTTATCCTTCATGCGGAAAGCGATCTCTGCTGGATTCATTCGTTGGATGTTTTCAGCGTTGAGGTACTCAAGCACGTCGTCTTCGGTTCCGTTTTGCGAAACCCATTCCCATGATTCTTTGTCGACGGTTGCCGGTTCGTCGACGACGTCGAAGTCACGATTCTGAGCAACGGCAAGGATCTTCACGTCACTGGAAACGTGTGCCGGATAGTGAGTGAACTCGCCTGCGGCTGGAAAGTAAAACGAGTATTCGATTTTCTGGGTGCTGAACGCGTTGAGCTGTATCGAAATCGAGCGAGTTCGTTCCGATCCAGCGATTGGCATCGCGCCTTGAGGAATTTGAATCAGGACTTCGATTGCCATCGGCGTTGAAGTCGGATTCGTGATGACGACTTCAGATCCGTAGGGCACGTTGGCTAGGAATTTTCCTTCAACAAATTTGTCGAATTGAATTCCATCCTCGTATCGATGTCGATCGTTGGCTTGGTAGAAGTTCTCGCTAACGAAAACAGTTGTGCCGCGTCGATCAAATTCGGCTTCTCGATTTTGCTGGTGTAGCAAGATCATTGGGCCTTCAGCCGTGATGGTGAGCTTTCCATCGGCGATGTCGACTTTCTCTTTCACGTCGCTCAATGGCAGATCCAGCACGGCCAGTGCAAACATCATTTCCGTGAAATTGCGGTTGGCTTCTGCAAACCACTGAGATGCGAACGAGCCGCCTTCGTGGTTGGCGTAGTCTTTCCAGAACTGGTTGACGGTGACCAAGTTCGCATTTTGAGCGGTCGGCAATAGTTCGTAGTAGTTGTTCTCGATCCATTCACGTGTCGGTTCCACGCGGCGATAGAGCTGCTGCATTCCGTATTCTTCCTCAAAATCCAACTCTTCCAGCGATTCTGTGACAGGGACTTCGACGAAAAAGCTTTGATCTTTTCCACCCGTGTTACGCGTTCGCGATTCGCGTCGCATCTTAGGTTTCTTGAGAGCCTTTTTTCTGTCGAGCTTTTCCGCTTTTCGCACCTCCAAACCCAATGACATTCCACGGCCCATTTTGACGCCGCCGCCAAGGACAGTGCCTCCGTCGGGTACGGCTGTGATCGTGGTCGGAGCGGCGAAACTTAGGTCAAATTTTTCCACGTCATCGTCAACTCCGTCCATGTCGGCATCCATAGCACTGAGCTTGTCAGTTGAGCGATATTTGGATGCGTTTGATAGATACTTTGAAGCTTCCCGATTCTCATTCTCGTTCATCGAACGCGACATCAACGAGTAGCGATAGAGTTCGTCGTATCGGCTTCGCGGTGTTGGAGCCAGATCGTAAAGTTCATTGACGTGTCTGGCCAAGTCGGTGCGACGTTCGTCGTATCGCTGTGAAAGCAAGATCTTTTCGACGATGTTGAGTCGAGCAAAACGCCACGGCTCGAGCCATGCCGTTAAATCTTCCTCCAATAACCACTGGTCCAGAAACGTGCGTTCCCGCTTATTGAGAATGTGCTTGCGCACCACCTCCATGAAGAACTCCTGATCCTTTTGGAAGATAAAGAAATTCAACTCATGACAGGCAAACTCAGAATAGAGACTTCGTTTCTCTTCCGGAGTCTTATCCAGCCAGTTCAGTACAAAGCTGAACTTGCGCATCTTGTCGGCGTCACTGCCGAACCCTTGATACAGGCCATAAACGTCTGAAAGTTCGTCGTATTGCTGAAACTGAGCTGAAAGGATGTCTTCAATGACCAGCGAGTCGCCTTTACTGAGAACATCGATTTGTCGTGCCTGTCGATAGTGCTTCTCAGGATCGAGGGCGTTGGCCAATCGTTGGTCGACTGCCTTGAAGGTTTGAGGCTTTCGTAGAATTTGTGTTTGAGCCACCGAAAACAAATCGACAACGACAATGCAAACCGCTTGAGCGTTTCCAATTTGTTCACTGGCCAGTTCAATCTGACCGTCCTTGTTTGGCTTGATGTTCAAGATCGCGTCGTGGCCTCCGCCAAGGAAATCGAGATTCGAGAAACTGTTGTGCTGCGAACTTGATCCGCCACCACGTCGACCGCGTGAGGCGGCTCGTTGTTGTTCGACCCCCGATTCTGCCGGTGCTTCACCGCCGGCGGCAGCTTGAGCTGAAGTTTCTGTGTCCTGAACTGCCCATGGGTTCATCAACAAAGAAGGACGCTCGAGCATGTTGCCGGGAAATCGTGGGGCGTATCGGCGGCGGAGGATATATTGATACTCGTCGCCAATTTTTCGTCCCGCCATGTAAGCAGACTTGCGAATTGCCGGCGTAAGCGTCCAAGGTTTAGGTCCGCGGATGGAGTCTAGATCATCGAACGGATCAAAGGCGTTCAGATACCGAACCGGAAAGACGTGAACGCGAGTCGTTTCGCTTGCGTCTGCGATTTGAACCGAGAGAGTACCTTTATTGATCGCGCTGGCGCTGGCGAACGGCTGCGTTGGGTTGTGTTGTTGCAGCACACGATGCTTTCCGACCAACGTATTTCCAGCGGCGTTCCCATTGGTGACTCGAATCTTGATCCGTCGATTGCCCGATTCCAACAGCTGACTACGAATGGTCAGGTCGTAATCGCCGGGCTCGAGTTTCGAAATTTCCAAACGATGGTCTTTGATCGCCATCTTCTTGAAGCAATCGCGAACGTTTCGCTGGCCTCGTGTTTCCAGCAACGTCACAAGCGTCGGATCGAGTCTCAAATTTTCGTCTGGCAGCGGCAACGTCAGTGATTCGCCAGCGAGCACGTGGTAGCTGGGCGACAAATGCATTCGTTTTGGGTTTGGATTCCAGCGTCGTTTCGTGCCTTTCGCGGCGGTTGCTTCCATCCAGTCAATGTTGCTCAAGTCGCCAAGTTGAATCTGCCCTTTGTCATCTGATTGGAGATCAACGTTGATTTTCTTGTTCAGGCCCGCAACTCCGAACGTGAATCGAACGGGTTGCCCTTTTCGTCGCTCGCCAGATTTCCCCAGCACTTCAACGAACCATCCTTCGTTGGTCGGGAGTAAATGCAGGTCAAAAATGTCCTTGGTGACATCGATCAGATTGATTGTGAATGAGTCGGAGGCGACCAGCGTTTTTTCTTTTTTGAGCAACGTTTTCAGTTTTGCTTCCAGACGAAACGTAACGGTTTTCAAACGCGGCGGAACCAAGAATGTCGCTGTCGCTTCTTGCAGTTCAGAAACGGCAAGGTCGCTGATCGTTTTCGATGACGAAACACCGTCGATCGAGGTCGAAGTGATCTCCAGCTTGCACGATTCAAGTCGTTTAAGAGGAATTGGAGTGCCCCCGGAAAGCGAAAGCGAAGGCCGGACGATGACGGTGGCTTCACTGTTTTGAGCCAACGATTCTCGATCGACATGAAACGCAGCTTTCAATGAATAGGCTTCTGCGACCGGTTGGAAGACTTGCAGGCTGCTGAATTCGCCTTGAGAAACGATGGCGTTCTGAGTTCCCTTCTGAGTCGAAAACGGAACGTCGATGTTGCCATCTTCATCGGCGGAGTAATTTCTTCCGCCCACCGAAAGCGTCGAATCCGTGACCAGGCTGCCGGATTCGTTGACGACATTGAAACGTTGTCCGATCGAAGTCACGCGTCCGACCAACTGTAGGCGTCCTTTGCGAATCAATGCGCGAGAACTTTTGCCGCCACCGATGAAGTCGATCACGTAGACGCCACGTTTGTTGATTTTTTCGAACTTGAATTTCCTGCTTTTGCGTAGCAGCGGCGCGTCGTCGTATTCGTGTAGCTGTTCGTCGTTAGCGACCAGACCGTCGAGCGAAATGTCCGTGTCGACTTCGCGACCGTGTTTGCGATAGAAGTTTCGCGTATTGATTTCAAAGACTTTTACGATCAGCTTGTCGACGTTTTTGGTGAATAGTTCCAACTCGACGGAATCGTCTACTCCAAAGTACTCATCGTTTGATGCCGCGAAGTCCAGATCAATTCGCTCCAGGAGCGATTTGTATTGTTCGGGTGTCAACATCGAAGCCCATGACTCGCGGTCTCCATTTCCGGAGAGAATTTTGGCCGTGGCGAACTGGCGTTTCAGGTAATCCCGCTCAAAGTACTCAGCGAACGCGTTCGGGTTGGCTGCCGATGCCAGAAAGTGATGCAAATAGTCCTGAATGAGTTCTTCTTCATTGTTGATTGGCATGCATCGTGTGATGCTGGAATAGTTTTCTCCCAGCGAGGCAATCATCTTGCCTCGCAACCCGTCGGTCATCTTTGGGTTGATGTAAGAAACGTTCCGCGGCAGTTCGAGATACGCTACGAATCGCTTTCGATTCATCGTTCCTTCACGTTGGTCCAATTCCAGCAAACGATAGAGCACGCTGGCCTTGAGGCTGTTGAAGTTCGGATGTAATTTGCTGACGAACGCCCACATGTCATCTAGGTATTTGCGATAGGCTTCTGCGTCACCACGAATGTTGATGTCTTCCGATGGCTGCAACCGCAGCAGGAATTCATTGATGAAGTTTTGCTGTGATCGCAAGTCCGGAACGAGGTTCGCGAGCTCTTCCAATTGTGCTTTGGTGAGCTGTTTGTGAATGCCGATTCCGCCAAATCGCTTGGCGTCTTTTCCTTTGAGGTCTTTTGAGATTAGATCCACGATTCCCGGGAACGTCGGATCCTGAATGCGTTTGAGTAAGTCTCGGCGTTGGCGTGTGTTGAGCGGTTTGCCAGCAAGGAAGTAGAGTCCTTGATCGTTGAGACTTCCTAGTGAATTCCCGTCCTGTTTGAGAAACTGGGCCAATAGTTTGGCCGGATCGATCAGGCCTGCGGCCAACTTCGTTGGCAAGTCTTTCTGAGCTTGTGGAATGCGGCGTTGGTGATTGAAGTTGAGTCCCAATTGACGTTTTAAATGATCAAGCGTTCGCTTGGGATTTTCACCGTAAATCAAAAGCGATTGGCGATTCTCGATCACTCGCACCTGTTGCGTCTTGCCATGACGCTTGATCCAACGTTTGAGGAGTGAATCAACTTCGTCGAGTTGCTGTTCGTTTTGAGCGTGGAGACAATGAAAGAAGTAGTAGTCTTCACTTCCGGGAACGAGCTTTTCAAGCGTTTTGTCTCGGTCCTCCGAGAGCGCGAATTCTTCCCAGAAGGAAATCTCCTGAGCTTCAATTTCAGTTGCAAGGGACATCATCGACATCAATACGATTACCGGTAGCAGAAAAGTAAACCAACGCATGGTAGTGGCCTCGATTATATGGGTGACCGGGATTCGACGATCAGTGCATCATTAAGTTCCTTGAGGAATACGATCGGGTAACAAGATTGTTACAAAAGAAGAGTGGAAATTCCGGTAAATCGGTACAATTCACACAGCAAATA
>CAZORS010000035.1:0-13638 GCA_964582025.1 uncultured Pirellulaceae bacterium
TCGACAAGGTAACGTCCAATCGTCGCCGGATCGTTATCCTTCATCGCCACCGCAATCCCGCTGCCATCGAGCGCCGGTCCGCTTTCATCGGTCGCCGGTCCGCTTTCATCGGTCGCCAGTCCGCTTTCATTCAAACTCTTACAAAGGCTCACGCCATGTAAAGAAATTGACACGATGACTCAGATGTCTCCGGTTCAACATTGTTTTAGCAATGTTGCTTCGATTTTGAATCACTGATCGTCCACGCTACGGCCTAAGCCTGGGGTTCGGTCATCGACCAAGGGTCGAGTGCTTCCTTGAGCGTTTCCGGTGGAAGGATATTTTGTTCTTCGCAGAGTTCACGAATCGTTTTGCCAGATGCGAACGCTTCCTTTGCGAGTTTGGCTGCTTTCTCGTAGCCAATGTGCGGATTCAAGCTAGTACACATCGAGAGACTTTGCTCTACGAACGACTCGCATTTGGCTTCGTTGGCCTTCATCTCTACGACGCAGAACTCGTCGAACGCTTTGACGCCTTTGGCCAACAGCAACACACTTTCCAACGTAGTCTGTGCCATCACAGGCATCATAATGTTCAGCTGAAACTGACCTCCAGCGGCACCACAGATCGTGATCGTCTGATCATTGCCCATCACACGAGCCGTTAGCTGCATCATGCTTTCGCTCATCACCGGATTGACTTTGCCAGGCATGATCGAGCTTCCCGGTTGTCGAGTCGGCAACGAGACTTCGGAAAAACCACACCGCGGCCCCGACCCCAACCAACGGATATTGTTCGACAAATTGAACAACGTCGAAGCAATCGCTTTCAAATTCGCGTGGCACTCAACAAGTCCGTCGCGCTGAGCGTTGGCTTCGAAGTGATCGACCGCTTCGATGAACGGAATGTTGGTTTGTTCCGCGAGCACTTTCGAGACTCGCGCTCCAAACTCAGGATGCGTGTTGATTCCAGAACCGACGGCTGTACCCCCGACTGGAAGTTCAAGTACACTTTTGATCGCAGATTCGGCGCGTGAAATCGAAAGCTCAATTTGCCGCGCGAAAGCACCGAACTCCTGCCCCAAACGTAGCGGCGTCGCATCCATCAAGTGCGTTCGTCCGATCTTGATCACTTTGTCCCATTGAGCTGCTTTGTCGGACAGCGATTTGTGCATGCCTTTGAGCGCAGGGATAAGCTCGTTTTGAATTTCGCACGCGACGGCAACATGGATCGCCGTCGGAAACGTATCGTTCGTGCTCTGGCCCATGTTGACGTGATCGTTCGGGTGAATCGATTTCTCTTCTCCCATTCGATCACCGCCATCGATTTCGATCGCGCGATTGGAAATAACTTCGTTGATGTTCATATTGCTGGACGTTCCGGAACCGGTTTGAAAAACGTCGATCGGAAATTCAGCGTCCAGTTTTCCTGCAATTACTTCTTCGGTCGCAGCAATCAGCGATTCAACTTGCGGATCCGAAAGCGGATTTTTCCCTGATCCGGTCAGCTTTCCCAGATCGCGATTAGCAATCGCACAAGCCTTTTTGACTCGACCCATCGCTCGGATCATGGCCGGTGGCATCGTCCAGCCAGAGACCGGAAAATTGTCGACAGCTCGCTGCGTTTGGGCTCCATAGTAGGCGTCTCTGGGCACCTGCACTTCGCCCATGGAGTCACGTTCTGTTCGCATTTCAATTTTTGAGCTGTCGCTGGACATCAAGAAACTTCCGGAAAAATAGATCGCACGTTAGACTTGTGAATGTCATTCTGTCTTTGCGGTCCGCCTATGACAAGGGCTGCTTCGACGATCCAACCAGTGGAACAACATGGACTTCCAAGAACTTCGCAAAGAGTACGAAACACAAGGCATCGACGATTCGCAACTCGACGCGAATCCGTTCGTCACGATGCAATCGTGGTTGAAGGTAGCGACCGACAGCTCGCCGGGCAAATGGTACGAATCGAATGCGATGACTCTGGCCACCGCCGGCGCTGATGGCATCGTGAGCTCACGAACGGTACTACTAAAAGGGATCGACGAAGATTCGATTCGGTTCTACACCAACTACGGTTCTACCAAAGGCAAACAACTGGCCGAGAATCCGAATGCTTCGGTGACGTTTCATTGGGCTTGGCTGGGCCGGCAAGTTCAAATGCGCGGCACTGTTGCCAAGACATCCAGAGAAGATTCGAAATCCTATTTCCATTCGCGTCCCCGCGGTTCACAGCTGGGAGCCTTGGCTTCGGATCAATCAACGCCTATCGAATCACGTGAACATCTGGAAAAAGTTCGCGGTGATTTGGAAGCCAAGTTCGTTGGGCAAGAAATTCCGCTCCCCGAAAACTGGGGTGGCTATGCGCTGACTCCCAAAGTCATCGAATTTTGGCAAGGACGACTCGATCGAATGCATGATCGAGTCGTGTATGAAAAGGATGCTAGAACTTGGAAGCGTCACCGAATTTCACCTTAAGATTTTGAATGCCGCTCACCATTCATTCTATTGTCGGACAAATCAATTCGACTTCATCCAAGGATGAAAAATGGACTCTGGAGTCTTTTGCCAAGATCATCAATTCGATCGACCCTAAAAATGCGGCGTTGGCATTCCCAAAAAGCTTGAAGCACTATGAACGTGAAGAGGCGCTTCCAAGCCAAACCGAAATCGTCGGTCGGTTTGTTTCGTTAATTTGGCATTCACACTGGCCAAGACTCGACTTGGAAGTTCACGAAAGCGAACGTGATCTTGCAGACAGTGCAGATCGCTGGCTCGACCAAGCAGACAACTACTGGGCGTTTCGTGATGATCTGCTGATCGATTGCAAACGAGTGTCTTGCGGAAAACTCAATGGATACAACGTCCATCTCTCAGCTTGCAAAACTTTCATCGCAATTGGAGACGGAAAGAGACTCGGATAGCCCCGATTCTCCGTTGCCGTTTACCACTTTGTTAACTTCACGAACTTCTGCCTCTTTAGATTCAATCTTGTCGCCATGATTGTGTCCCGGCAAGTACTCAATCCCGAACGCGATCGCCACACCCAACAAAAGCATCGTCGACAATTGCAGTCGATCGTGCGAGTGAAAGTGGACTTCGGGTAACAGGTCACCAAGCGAGATGCAAAGGAAAATTCCTGCCGAAAACGCGAGGCAATACCCGAGCACCATTTCGCTGGCAGCGTACTGCGAAACGCCAAAGTAAAACAGGGCTGCTCCGATCGGACAGACTAGGGAAAAAATCAGGCTGACTGTGACCTGCTGTTTCACATTCCAACCTCGGGCATGCATTAAACTGGTGATCGACATCGCATCGAGCGGCTTGTGCAAAAAGATGGCAAGGAACACGCCGAAGCCAACCCACATCGAATGCTCTGACATCGTCGCAGCAGCCAACGCGACGCCATCGATCAACGTGTGAACCCCAAGACCGAAACACAAGCCTGCCCAGCTGAAATCCAATTCGCCGTGGTGGTGATCACAATGGACATGATGATGGCCTTTCTCATCGTCGCAGAGCTCTTTCTGCTTATGGTCGTGCTCTGTATCGACCGCCAGGTCATGTTGGTGAAAGTGAAATAGCCTGACCATGAAAAACATGAACAGCAGCCCGATCAAACAAATAGCCAACGCCGGCTCAGCCCGATCGAGTTTCCTGATCGACATCGGCAACAAGTGCAGCAACGCAACCCCAAGCATCACGCCGGAAACGAGGCTTAGCACCAGCTGAATCTTGCGATGCGTCAGCTTCATCATCGAGGGCAGCGAACCGCCCACAGTCGAGGCGACGATGATGAGAATGCAGTAGACGATTAGCACTTGGTACATGAATCACGAAAAAGTGACGACTCAGAAGCCTGCAGGATCGGCAACAAACACCTTGAACGCAAGTGTTGACGAAACTTTTTCAGTGAATTTGAGACTTGCCGGCCAAATCAGATTCGTCGGCTTTGAGCTCCAGCCAAAACAGCTAACGCCCCCAGCCAAATCATTGTCCCAGACTCAGGAACCGCCGCAACCTCACCGCTGGCTGAAAACCTACCGTTGGCTTCGATTGGAATGAACAAACCACCTCCAGCATCAAATTCATCGACAATCGAGAAGGTACCAGAAATGGTTTTTGTATCGCCGACTCTCGCGATTTGAATGTCTGTAAAGTCGACCGTGCTAGGTCCTAGGGTAGCAAGGTCAATCGTCTGCGATCCTACGAGTAGGTCAAACGGATCGTCGATCTGCACACTTCCAACGAGCTCCATCACGTTTCCCAGCTGGTCGAAGGTGCCGCCGCTGACGGTACCACCGGCTCCCGGAGTGATCATTGAAATTGACACGTCACTAGGTTGAGTCGTCGCAGTTACCAAAATACCAAGCAGGTTGAAGGACATTCCATCATCCAGCGTAAGGTTCAAGTCCGTAATCTGAGCAACGCCAAACGGATCTACACAGGAAGTCACATCAAGAACTCCCGACCCAGACAATGAGGAGTTCTCGAACATCGAATTGTTAATGCTCAAATCCACATCAGATTGAGACGGATCGACGGTCAGGCTGATAATGTCAGCATGACCAATTGCATTGACCGAAAGGAGCAATAAAAGAGGCAATATCAAGTTGTACATTTTCATATCAAAACACATCTTCGAAAGTAATTTAACCGTCCGCCACGGACACCATACTAGTCATCCGGCCTACAGCACCAACCCTAATTCGACAGATCAGAAAACCCAAGCACAAAGAATGGGAAACGCGACCATCATTCATCCGCCCAGAACGTCTGCTGAACTTCCGACGCCTCCTTTTTCGGTCGCTTTTCGACAGCCTTTGGAGGCTTGACCTTTTTCGGCTTCTTTCGCGGCAGCTTCAAATCAGTAGTCCCGTCGATCGTCATATCCAAAGAATCAACCTGAACGACCTGTCCAGATTGGATAAAAACCAGTCTCGTCGCGATTCGATCCGAACTCAACCCCAGCATCGTTTGCACAGCTGCACGGTACGCTGCCAACTGGGGACGGTAATGCTCGATTCGTTCGGTCAAATTTGAGTCATCAATGTTGTCGACTTTAAAATCGATGATCTCCGCGGCCACAACGCAGCCACCTTCGTAGACCAAAACCAACCGGTCAACGACTCCTTCGATCAATGACCCCGATTCGGAATCAACATGATCCAAGTGATCCATCAAAACCGCCAGACGTTTTTCCGTGTGGACTTCGATTCGGTTTAACGCATCAGAACCAGCATCAGCATCGAGATCGGGAACGACGTGATGCTCCTTGACCGACGATGACGAAAGTAGCTTTCTCAGGTTTTCATGCTCCAACAATTCGCGAAACCGCCCGATTGCTGATTCAACTTGACTCGAACCCGGAGAACGATTCAGGAGCAACCGTCGAATCGCATCATCATCGACCTGCTTTCCTTCATCAAGCCAATGGATCTGTTCAAAGCAGCAATGCATCAGCTGCCCGAACTCCAACGCCATTTCGCGATCCGGAGATGTTAACGTTTCCGAAAGCCGAACTCGATTTCCGCCCTCGAGCATCGACGGTCGAACCCGAGCCATTCCGCGCATCGATTTTGCTGCACGAGAAAGCGGGCGATAAAGATTGGCAGTCAGGTTTTGCAAATAGTATTGCTGAATCTTGGTCGAATCGATCCCTCCATCTGTCTTTGCTTCGTCGGAGGTTTCCGCTTTGAACCAGCTCGCGTCACCGCGTTCGTAGATCAATCCTTCTTTGCGAACCAGTTTGTCTTTCTTCTTGCCGACACCTTTTTCAATAAGTTCGGGACACAACAGCGCAAGCAGAACCCCAGCCTCCGACTTCCCATGCGGCTTGTGACCGAAGGAACAAACGACATGCAGCGAGTGAACGGCCCGCGTAATCGCGACATAGAAACTACACATTCGCTCGCGAACGGTTCGCTCTTGATCATCCTCAAAAATCTCCTGCAACGAATCAGGAAGTAGTTTTCGATGGTTGACGTTTGCATATCGAGAAACAGTATCAATGTCTTCCGTTGGCGATGGTCGACCAACGATCAACGATGGCGTGTGCCCCAGCCAGCCGTTCATTTTGTATTTCAGCGGCAACACAACGGCGTCAAATTCGAGCCCCTTCGATTTGTGGACCGTCATCACACGAACGCGAGCCGAACTTGCGTCCACGATCTTGACTTCCTCGCGAACGTATTCGACGAAGCGATTCGGCCGCATCGACCAACGCTGGGCGTCTGAACGATTCGAATAAGCGAGCCGCACAAGATGCTGCAACCGAATGAGTTCACGTTTGGTGCAGCTCGGCGCCAAAATTCTGGCCAACGATTCGATCGTTGGACCATAGCCTTCTTGCACAAGTCGATCGCGCAGCTTGGCCGCACCTTCAACCGCAGCCAATCGGTTTGCGGATTGGTTCTCGATCGATTCAGGCTCAAGCTCAAACATGTTTGCCAGCGGCGAATGCGAAATGTGAAACCGCGCAACGCTGTCTCCCGGATGATCCGCAAGTTTGAGCGCAGAGAGAACAATCTCAACCGCTGCAGAATCTGTGAGAGAGGTTCCACCTTCTTCGGACGCACGAATACCAGCCGACTGCAACATAAATATCAGCTGGCCGACTTCTTTATTGGTCGGGACCAGAACGCCGATCGTTTTGTCGGGCGGAAGACTCTCGTGCAACTTTCGAACACGTTCGACGGTGGCGACTTTCAGGTTCTCATTTCGCTCGACATCTACAAGCGATTTGCCTCTTCCCGACCTTTTGGTTTCCTCCGCCGCTTCGGCCGCGTACTCAATCGTGACATGTCCGCCGAGTTCCTGTCTGGCAGTGGAGTGCAGATTGAACCAGTCTTCCCAGCCATGGACGGCGCGATTAATGATCTCGTTGTCGCTTTGGAAATCATTCAAGTGCATGAAGACATCGTTGACGAAGTCGATGATCACTTGCGAGCTACGATAACTGGTCGATAATGGTTCGGCTTTATCTAAACCGTCAAGCTTCCGTTCAACGAGGTCAAAAATCTCCGCCACGCCGCCGCGCCAGCCGAAGATCGCCTGCTTCATGTCGCCAACGCAAAAGAACGAACGCAACGGATCGTTCGAGTGGCAAACCGCTTTCGCGAAAGGTTCGATAACGTTCCACTGCGTCGGCGATGTATCCTGAAATTCGTCCAACAAAAGGTGACGAATTTGATGATCCAATCGAAACGCAAATCGATCCGTGTTCCACATCGAAACGAACTCAACCAGCCTTTCAGTTACATCCTCGAAACGCATCTGGCCCATTTCAGCTTTGATCGTTTCAAGCCGCTGACCATACATGCCAAGCAACGTACAGGTCGCTTGATTTTGCTTGATCAGTCGCGTCGTGATCCATGCCCGACAATGACGAATCAGTGCTTCCAGCAACGCAATGTTATCTTCGGGCAAAATGATGCGTCGATATCGGCCCGTTCCCTCCAACACATTGACAAACCAAGTCTCTTCGGCAAGTTCGCTCCAAGATTCGTTCTCGATGGCCGGAAGCATTTTCTCCGTCCACGTCTTCGTTAGACTTGACTTGGTAAACTCCATCGATTTCGCCCGCGCCGTCACTTCAGCCAGCTCATCGTCGCCTAGGAACGTTTTCACTTCGGCGAGACAATCCCAAGCTTCAGGTTGTGACTCGCGGCGAATCAAATACATCTGCTTCACCACGTCACGCACCAGCGACGCGATCTTGCGGCTCGACTCCCCTTTGGCAACTAGCGGCAGCAACGTCGCGACATCTTCCTGACGCAACAGGTCATGGATCGTTCGCCGAGACAGCATTTGAATCTGCTGTTCATCAACGATTTCCCAAGTCGGCGGCAAACCCAGTTCGAGCGAAAACACCCGGGCGACTCGATTGAAGAAACTGTCGAGTGTTCCGATCTCGAGGCGATGAAGATTCCGCAATAGCTTTTGCAAAACTTCGGCAGCCCGATCCTGATCGAGAGGAACGCCCAGCTCCGATTGCAATCGCGACGCGTTTTCCGTCGATAACGCGGCTCGCGAAAGCCGTTGGATGATCCGGTCGAGGATTTCTCCGGCACCTTTCTTGGTGAACGTTGTCGCTAAAATCTCCTGGCAGTCGACTCCGGAAATCAGCAAATTCAAATAGCGATTCGATAGCTGAAACGTTTTGCCGGTTCCCGCCGATGCTCGGATAACGATGTTCTCAAAGACCCCGGTCGTTTCCGTTGGAATGCGTTTCTTTACCACGGCGGTTTCTCCTCCGGGGCAGCACCAAATTCGACAGCCACGATCGCGTCGCGTTCAAAAACATTATCCTGGCAAATCGCAGCGTACTTCTCAGAATATATCGGCGGTGGATCTGCGGGCGGACCAAACACACCAGCTCGAATGTCGCGGATCACGCGATGTGCTTCCTTGTCGGCATAGTCCAACATCGAAGAATCCCAAGGAGCTTTGGCAAACTTGATATCGTTAAGATTTTTGGAAAGCAACACATAGCCCAACGAAACATCGTCGAGGTCCGCGTCTTTGACGACATCGACTTCCTTCACAAGATGGCGGTAGAGCGGCAACTGCAAGTCAATCCATTTCTTGTTCTTCAGATGCGCCTTTTGCGGATCGTCTCCCGAATCGGAAGTCTTGTAATCCCAAACAGCGACTTTGCCTGTAACCTCATGCTGGTCAACGCGATCGATTTTACCACGAATCGTGAATGGCTTGTTGTCGACCATCAGCTCATGAAACAACAGTTCCTCACAGCTAACAATTTGCCAACCTTCCTCACGCTTGGCAGCCTGCAAGACTGAGAACTTATCCAGCCGACCACGCATCTGTTCCAGCTGAATTCGCAACGCCGGCAAACGGGAGCCTGGAAAACGAATGTTGGCTTCGCTATCCAGCTGTTTGCTCAACCATTCGAAAATTTCACGGTCGTCTTTCGATTCCTTGATGTCCGCTTCGTAAAAAGACTGCAGCACATCATGCGCCAGATCTCCAAACGTTCCACCACTCATCTCGGTCCAGTCGTCTGCCGTTTCGTCGAGCCGCAGCACGTGTTGCAAATAGAATCGATAAGGACATTTTAAATAGTCTTTGAACTGCGTGACTCGCATCGAATCGATCGGAGTCACGATGTGCGGACGCGGGACGGAAAATTGTTGCGTTTTCGTTTCTTCGACCAAACTTTTTTCGCGCAGCCAAAAGTTGTTTTCGTCCTGACCTTCGAAACTGAAAAACGAATACGCCCGTTCGGCAGAAGTCTGTTCGTCTTGAGTAAATAGCAGACGGCTGGGCTTGAGCGGATCCTTTGACGCGTTGTTGCGGCCAGAGATCAACACGTAATCGTCACGGACAGCGGTGATCAGTGTCAAAGCGTAAACATCACGAGCAAATCGTCGATTGTTGTCCAAGATCCCAAGCTGTTCGCAAAGTTTGTTCGGCAAGAACTGATGACCGAACTCAGACGTCGGTACGTATTCGTCGTTCACGCCAACGATCGCCATTACCGGCGCGTCATCGAGCGGCAAATCCAGCCAGCCCGCAAACTCGATGGCGTCAATGATCGGCGGATCGACGACTCGCTGTTCGGTCGCTGCCTCAAGCGCCCACTCAAGTGCTTCTGCAGCCGTGCAAGTCGTGCCAAATTCTGGTGGAACGTGCCGATGATTCGCCAGCGCCGTGTGCATCGCTTGGCAGGCAAGCAACGTTTGTTGATCGAGTGCGATGTTGCGATCGAGTTCACGTTCGCCATAAATCGCGATCAAAATGTCCGACCATGGTTCGGTCCATAGCGAAATTTTCTGCGGCGGTTTGTCGAGCGGTCGAAGTAGGCTGGCGATAAGTTGGTGAATAGCGTTAAGTCGACGAACGTTGTCGGCTTCGATAGAAGCACGTTTCTTTGAACCAGCATCACCTTCTGCGAACCGTTTCGCAATTTTCGCGGGTTCGCCAAACGGAGTTTCGTCGCCGATTCGAATCCAATCGGGCAGCTTCCGATTTTGGTAATCGTCCAATGCGTTCAAGTAGCCGCTTGAGTTTTCGCCATCATCCAGTTGATCGCTAACCCAGCGATACATGTCAGGATGCCGCAGCAGAATGGCAAACGAGTTGTAGTCTTGCAGTTTGAAATATTCGCGGCACGCCAACATCAGTCGAACAGGGGCCGTTTCGCCAAGCGGTTTGCCGGCGAGGTTTCGATGTGGCAGGCCAATCGAATTGATGCTGCGTTGAAGCTGCGGAAGCAACTCCTCGGTCGGCACGCCGATGGTGACTTCATCCGTTGAGTAATCTCTTTCTAAATGCGTGATGAAATGTGCGGCGCTTGCAGCTTGATCAGCTGGAGAATCGACGAACAGAATCTTTTCATCCGGCACGTCGACTGATGCTTCCAACCACTGCTTCGTGATCAGATTTCCAAATTCGTCAAACCGATCCGAGTGCGATTCGTCGGCGGCGATCATGATCGTGACTTGCGACGTCAACTGTTGCAGCATCCCGGCGATGCTACGATTGATGTCGGCAGTGGCAACGAGCACGATGTCTTTTTCGGTATGGCATCGTGTCTCTTTGATGTTGTCCTTGAGTCCCGCAGCGGCAATGTAGTTTCGAGCTGCCTGACGGTCCCACAGATCCGCTTTCTTGAGCGTTTGGTAGTAGCGATTCTGGACTTCTTTAAGGACGTTCCAACGTTCGAGTTCATTGAGCAAAAAGCCATCCAGTTGAGCGACTTCGCGTGACACACTGTTAAAACTCCAGACATCACTGGCCAGCCGAGTGTGCAATCGGGAAAGCAATCGAGCCAGTGGTTGCCAGTCTTTGAGATCTTCGACGTCAGAACGTCCTGTCAATTTCTCGATGTCTTCATTCGGCGTCTGCTCGAGAGCCCGAGACCATGCAATCTGCTGCGCGAGATCCGTCGCCAAAAGCTTGTCCGGCGAGTAAAGGAACTCAGGAAAGTTTCCCAGCGTGGTGATTTCTGGCGGTGCGAATGCGGCATCGCGACTTTGCGCTTGTGTCGCGAGCAATTGCAACAGTCGGTGTCGTGCTCGCGAAGTCGGCACCACGATGAGGCAATTCGACATATCGAGCTTAGAGCCAACGGAAGTCGAGGGCGCAAAATTCGCCTCAAAAAGTTGCTCTGCAGCGGTGACAAGCGGCGGCTGATGCAGCCCAAGCAATATTCGATTGATCGGCGGTCGTTGCAATGTTCAATCCGTTAGGTGGGTCATCCTTTGGGTGCGTCATGATACCGGATCAACTACGAAATGAAATGTAGGAACGAGTTCTACACAACCAATAACTTCGCTCCCCTCTCCTGAAAATTCGAACCTCAACGTAATTTTTGCTGATCAAACGTTTGGGCGATTTTTTGGGAGGCTCTTCGTGGAATTTAGTGGCCAATGGACGTTCGCCGACGTTCGGCCCTGCACTACGACTGGAGACTTAAAGGCCGTCCGCCTAGGAATTTGTTCATGCCGCAGAACTTACCCCGAAAGGGGTTTGAAGCAATTAGCCGTGGGTTGAGCGCAGCGACACCCACGGTAGAAATTGATTGATTCATCGACCCAGAATGGGTCGCAGCGAGTCCTTGCTGGGACCCTTTCAGGGTCCGCGCGTTTTGGTTTCAGCTTTCCGGTGGTGTCGCTGCGCTCAACCACCGGCTACAAGCTTGAAACCCCTGCCGGGGTAGACGTACAGACATAATCGCATCTTCAAGACCCGCTAAAATTCACGATGAACCTTTTGGGAAAAGGAAGCTGATTTTCTCACCATTTTGATCGCCGACTATCCATCGTTGCGAGCTTACTCTTTCTTCTTCAACTTAAACAGAAAACTACCATTCTCTTCTGTTGATTCGAACTTGTCAGGTCGCGCACCACCCATGCCGTCGTAGCACAACAGTAAGTGTCCGTCAGAATCGATTTTCATGATTCCTACCGCAGGCGTTCCAGCTGGAGCAGGTCCGCCAGTGATCTTCATGTCAATTTCGGCAGGCGATTTTTCCGCATCGAGTGTGTAACTCATTTTGAAAGCTTGTTCGCCGTCGCCCATCGAAATGCCGTCCTTGGTAAACACGATGTCACCGCCAATTCGCTCTGCAGGACTCTTCGCCCCAGCCCGAATTCCCTCCACGATGGTCCAAGCTCCAACGATTGATTCCGCTGTAAGTTCCGGTTTTGCTTTCTCCATCGAAAAGTAAAAACAGTTGTCACCTTCAGCGGTCTTAAAATCCGCCGGCCTATCGCCACCCATGCCGTTGTAACAGAGCATCATTTTGTCACCATCCAATTTCACAATACCCTTGGCCATGCCATCAGGAACGGGTCCCGACTCGATCTTCATGTCAATCTCGATTGGTGACTTGGTGGTGTCGAGCGTGTACGACATGACAAACTTGTTCGGTCCGGCCGGAATCGTGACTTCCTTCTCGGTGATTGAAATCGATGTGAGACGTTCTTTAGGAACCTCGGCGCCGGAGCGAGTTCCCGACTTAATCATCCACTTGCCGACAATCGAAGGAGACTTGCCTGCCTTCTTTTCCTCAACCGGCTTACCGCCGTTTTCGTCGACAGCTCCTTGGACAGACTCCTGAGCGACCACGATCGCGCCCTGAGCAAAAATAAACGCCGACAATAAACCCAGAAACGCTCTTCGCAGAAACAACTTTTTCTTCTTGCTCATCTTTTCTCTCGCGATTGAACTGTAGTACTTTTACCAGCGTGAATTATAGAGTTCACCCTAACGGCACGCATCAACCTGTTGACGGATTAATGCTTAAATTTGAATGGGGATCCAGACTTCGAAACGCTATCAGGCCTGTAAAACTTTGTCGGTTAGTAAACTGCTGCATGCAAAATCGGCTATCTCGTTCGTACCGCCTCCACCAACGGGCCGGCTTCTGCTGATTTATTGAATTATCAGGGAGCAGGAGACGATGATTGACAGCGTGACTTCACTCTCATTGGTTCGCCCGCAAATCGAATCGTTGCGAATTTGGAAGTAGCCCATTCAAACCTGTTCTTGTTCGCATGACGGAACTGGAACATACCCAGATTTCAAAAGGATTTGAAACGATGAAATCCATGCTCTTCTCTGCACTAGTGATCTTCGCGTTGGCCACAACAGGCTGTGCAGTACAAACCGGATCAAGCGGTTGCTCGGACGGACTTTGTGGTAACCAGGCGGTCAGCGATTGCATGCCTCTGTCTGGCGATTGCGGTTGCGGTGCCCCCAAAGGCCTCACCCCTTCCTGCTCACTTGTTCGCAAACTCGGTGACAACCGAGGCATGGGCTTGCGAGTCAACCAAAAAGGCACTGCCTGCAACCAAAACCGTGGAAACGGATTGTTCTCACGCATGAAGACTCAACAGGTTGCTCCAGCTGCCTTAATGGGCGGCGACTGCGGTTGTGGAGCAGGCGACTCGGTTGTCTCGATGGACGGCGGCAACTGCGGCTGCGATGCTGGTACTTCAGTTGTCTCGATGAGCGACGGCAACTGTGGATGCAATGCTGGCGATTCAGTTGTCTCAGTTGGCGGCGGCTGCGGCTGTGACGCTGGTGACGCTGTTGTCTCAATCAGCGAAGGCGACTGCGGTTGCGAAGATGCAGGTTCCGGCGGATTGCTGGGCAAAGCTTGTGGATGTGGCCTCAAAGGAAAACTCGGAGGCTGCTG
>CAZORS010000035.1:13738-17542 GCA_964582025.1 uncultured Pirellulaceae bacterium
GATTGCTGGGCAAAGCTTGTGGATGTGGCCTCAAAGGAAAACTCGGAGGCTGCTGTCTCAAAGACAAACTCGGAAGCTGTTGCCTGTTCGGCGGCAAAGGCAAAGTAGCTGCCGCTCCTATTGCTGCTGGCAGCGGATGCGGCGTTAAAGGCTGCGGCGTTGGTGGTGGCATCTGCGGTGGCTGCCTCTCGAAGCTCAGAGGTGCAAACGGTCATCCTTACGGTGGCGCAATTCCTCACACAGCTCAGGCACCGGGCAACGGAACGGGAATGGCTCCTGCTTATGCCTACCCGTACTACACGACTCGAGGTCCACGCGACTTCTTGATGAAGAACCCACCATCGATTGGATACTAATCCAAACAATCGATTCGGCACAAATTCGAACGCGTCGCAATGTATGTTGCGACGCGTTTTTTTGTTGTATGAGAAAAAGATTCCTTGCTGTAAGCTCATCGCATGACTTCTGATGAAAAAACTGAAACGGACGAAGAAGATGGCTTCGACGACGAATTGTCGCTCGCTCGATTAAGCGAAGCTTACGCAGAAGTTATCCGTCAGCAGGCGAACCCTGAAAGTAACGACGGAGAACAAAGCCGCGGCGAACTGGTCGCCGACAAAGTCGCCCGAAATGAAGTGGTCGATAATATCCAAGACGACGGTGAAGAAGACGAAGTTGAAAACGATACTGGCGTTGACGACAATTCTGCATGTCCGATTACTCCGGAGTCAATCGTCGAGTCAATCTTGTTCGTCGGAGTTCCACGTGGTGAGAAACTGACTAGCAAGAAAATTGCCTCCGTGATGCGGGACGTCAGCCCAAAAGAAGTTCTTGCCGTCGCGAAGAATTTGAACGAGAGATACGAACGTGAAAACGCGGCTTACCGAATTAAGGTCGACACGGATTCGATCCGCATGGTGATCGCGGACGACTTGGCTGAATTTCAAAATGAATACTTCGGTCGTAACCGTGAAATTTCACTTTCCCAAACCGCGATTGACATCCTTGCGGTCGTTGCTTATCGCCAACCTATCAGTCGCGACGAGATTGAGAAAACTCGTAACAAACCAGTCGGCAGCGTACTCAACCAGCTTGTTCGACGAGACCTACTTGCGACCACGCCAGACGAAAAACGGCCGCGAAAGAAGCTGTTCCACACCACCGAACGATTTCTTGATCTGTTCCATTTAAGCGATCTCAACGACTTGCCTCAGACCCACGAAGTTTCCGATCTGGATGATTTTGAATAGGGCAGACCAGATAGCGGCTTATCTTGTGCCGCTGTCCCGCGTTAGCATCGATGCCAACCACCTTGGCAGCTTCGGAACAGTTTTGATTTCCCATTGAAGCTGTTGTTTGAAGCGGAAAAACCGAAGAATCTTCGACAAAAGCCATAGTACATTCCGGACGACTCGAGACCGGTTCCAAAATTATTGGGCTTTGAGCGGATCAAACATGGTAATTGGTGGGCGGACTCGCAGAGGTTGACTAAACTTGTACGCGGCGTCAAACCTCGCCTTCGTAACTTCTCATTGATTC
Source organism: uncultured Pirellulaceae bacterium (assembly GCA_964582025.1). Classification (GTDB taxonomy): domain Bacteria; phylum Planctomycetota; class Planctomycetia; order Pirellulales; family Pirellulaceae; genus Mariniblastus. The sequence continues at coordinate 15,278 of CAZORS010000035.1, forward strand.
GCAGTTGTAAATTGATTTCTAAATCAAAAACTGATGGCCCAAAAATATCGGTGCTGATGACCGTGTTCAACGGCATGCCCTATTTGGTTGACGCAGTCGAATCTATTTTCTCGCAGACGTTTTCTGACTTTCAGTTCGTCATTGTGAACGATGGTTCTGACGATGAAACAAAGTCCTACCTAGATTCGATCAAGGATCCCCGAGTCCAAATCGCTCACCAGGAAAACAAGGGAACGGCAGCTGCTGCCAACTACGGACTATCTCTTTGCGATGGAGAGTTTATTGCACGAATGGATGCTGACGATTGGGCTCTACCACAACGACTTGAATTACAACTTGAGTTTATGGAGGCCAACCAAAACGTTGGAATCGTTGGAAGCCAAGTTGCTCCGTTGGGAAAATGTGGCGTCGGCAACAGTCTCAACTTGCCGTGTGACCACGATAAGATTTTCGGCTCTATGATGGAGGGCCTACACGGAATGGCTCACAGTTCGATCATGATGCGAGGCAGCCTCATTCGACAACTGGGAGGCTATTGGCCTTACCGACTGATTGATGACTGGGACATGATGTTGCGAATGGGCGAAGTTTCTACGCTAGCTAATATTGATAAAGTTTTATTGCATTATCGCGTTCATGCGGGAAGCTTGAACGGATCCAGCATGCGGAAAATGCACCTGCATATCTCTTTCGCAATCGATCGGGCAAAGCGCCGTCAAGCCGGTGAACCGATGCTTGAATTTGAACGATTCGTCGAAATTCGTGAACAGCGACCCGTTTGGAAAAAACTTGCCGAATCAGCGCACATTCATGCACTGGCTCAGTATCGTTTGGCTGTTGCCGAACTGCAAAGCAACCAAAAGATCAAAGGCTATCCTCGTCTTGTTTGGGCCGCGGCCTGCTCACCGTCTCGAACCGCCCATCGAATTGGCCGCATGCTGAGCCGCAAAATTTCTCCTAAGTCCGATAAATCGAGCACGGCAATCACCAACGTTGACGCCACGATGTCACGCTAATCGATTCACAGAAGTTCCACAGCGACCGTATCGGCAACCATCCGTCCTTCTGACGTAAGCCGCAAGTACGTTTCGGTTCTTTCGACCAAACCGCGACTGACAAGTTTCTCAATCGCGTCGCCGACAAGCATTGCAAGCGAGGCACCACTCGCCTCTTCAAAGGCTGCGATCTCGATTCCGTCGACCATTCGCAAACCAAAAATTAGCCTTTCGATTGCATGATCACGCTCAGAGAGAGGCTCTGCTTCGTCGATCGCAGATCCGCAGTCCTGAATCCGTTTCATCCATGTCGTAGGGCTGCGATGATTTGTGTTGCGGACTCCGTTGGTGAAACTGGCGGCTCCAGGACCGAACGCAAACCACGAATTACATAGCCAATATTGCAGATTGTGTTGGCAACGTTTTCCGGTCGACGCAAAACTAGAAACTTCATACTGCCTCAACCCAGCCGATTCGCAACGATCAATCGCAGCCTGATACATGTCGATTCGCAAATCTTCATTCGAAGAATCCAACTCGCCGCGCTGCTTTCGGCTCCAGAACGTCGTCCCTTTCTCCCAGGTCAATTCATAGGTTGAAAGGTGACTCGGCTGTAACGCAATCGCCGTTTCTAGATCCAGCTCCCATTGCGATACGGTTTCATCCGGAGCAGCAAAGATCAAGTCCATCGAGACGTTTCCAACCTGATCCATCGCCAAATTGAATGCACGTTTGGCGATTTCACCATCGTGATCACGCTGCAACACTTTCAGTTTTTCAAAATTGAACGATTGCACACCCAGACTGATTCGATTGACTCCAATCGAAACCAGACTGTTCAATAACGATTGCGTAATATCGGACGGGTTGCACTCCGCAGAAACTTCGGCACCTTTCACCAAACTGAATTTGGAAAACAGAATTTCGCCCAACCTATCCAATTGCTTTGATGACAGATGACTGGGCGTGCCACCTCCAAGAAACAGTGTGTCTATTTCAAAGCGTTTCGGAAGCGCGCTAACTTCTAGTGCGAGTGCATCTAGAAACGGGTCAATCAAATGATCCCGACCTGCGACCAAAGCAAAATTGCAATAACCGCAACGGTGCCGACAAAACGGCACGTGAACATAGACCGATCGGGGGTCTGAATTGGAAGGATAGTAGACTGTCACGCTCAAGCCTGCTGGCCGATGCGCCGCAATTCAAACAAATACGACTAGAAGTTCTTGCCTTCGGAGACCAACGGAAAATCATCGCTGCGAAAAGGAGA
>CAZORS010000035.1:17642-32213 GCA_964582025.1 uncultured Pirellulaceae bacterium
ACTAGAAGTTCTTGCCTTCGGAGACCAACGGAAAATCATCGCTGCGAAAAGGAGAAGCTGGCAAACCAGAATCGTTACTCAAATTCATTTCGAAGCCGTCATTCCATCCGTATCGGACTTCAACCGGATCAGGCACTTTGGCACAAATCAGCTCAACCACAATGTCATCGATAATCGTCGCAACAGCCTTGTGAAAGACTCGATCTTCGCCGCAGACAGTAAAGCCCGTCAAAGTCGTGTCCTGATCACGAAGCTGTAACTTTTTCCCAGTGTGCTTAAAAGTGATTCGCACCTGAGCACCCGATTTCGAAATCGATTCGAACAGCGGGCCGGACTCTTCGCCTTCAATTGGATTGTCCTTCAGCTCATCGGCGTAAGTCCGCTTCAATGCCAGCAAGGCCAAACGCTGCCCAACGGCCTGCTTGTTCCTTGGGTGAATGTCTTCGAGATCACCAACATCCGTGGTCACGACCATGCCAGTATCCGACGTGTTAACCGCGGTCTTGAATTGAGCGTCCCACAATTCCGGCAATGCATCTTCGCCTTTGTCATATTTAAAAGGAGCCAACTGCACGAAGTAGAACGGTAGCGACTCAGAACCGAACTGCTTCCGCCAATCTTTGATCAAAGTCGGCAGCAGCGTCGCATACTGATGTCCGCGGCCGACATTTGCTTCACCTTGATACCAAACAAAACCTCGCACCGGAAAGCGGACCATCGGTGCAACCATCGCGTTATAAATATTTGCCGGATGATTGCGACTGGTGATCATTTCTTTTTGATCGTCCCAGTGCTTTAGCAGCGGAGCCAATGACTCAACCTCATCAAGTGACTCTCTGGAAGTCCAAGCTTCACAACGCGTTCCGCCCCATGTCGAATTGATCAAACCGATTGGAACGTCTTCAACTTTCTTAGCAAGCTCGCGCCCGAAAAAATATCCAACCGCAGAAAAATCCTTCACCGAATCAGGACTGCAAACAGCCCACGGTGTCACGACACCAAAATCTTCGAGCGGTGATGGAGACGAAGACGTATCGACGGAAAACAATCGAATGTTGGGAAACGCCTTCGCTTTCTCAATTTCCGTTTCTGGATTGAGCGCTTTTGAAACCGGCCATTCCATGTTCGATTGGCCTGAACAAACCCATACGTCTCCAACCATCACGTTGGTAACGCCAACTTTTAAGTCTGAATCCTGTGACGACACACCGAGCTCAAAAGGGCCGCCGGCTCCACCGGTTTTGATCTTCGTTGACCAGTTCCCCGCCGCATTCGCGACCGCCAAGTAGTCAGCATCGCCAAAACTAATTTTTAGTTTCTCACCAGGCTCCGCCGTCCCCCAAACGGGCACGTCACTACTCCGTTGGAGAACCATGTGGTCGGAAAAAAGTTTCGGCAGCGTTATATCCGCATAAAGATTCCCGTCAGCAAGTGCCGCCGCAAATATCGTCGCGATTAACAAAGCAAGCAATGAGCGAATTCGAAGAAAATTCAAAGGTGTAGTTCCTGGCATCCCGGCCCCAAAGGCGTCGATTCTCGAAGCCCAAATACTGACTCCCGGAGCATCGTTTGTGATTAATTTTGAATCGGATATCGTAGCTGAAGAAGTGACAACCCTCCACCGGCAAAACGATCAGGCGTTTACTATGGCAAAAGGAAAACACATTCCACTGGAAAATTTCGAGACGCACCCGCCTCAAGAAATGGAAAAACGTTCGGCAAACTTTTATACGCAGATTCGCAAACGTCGCAGCGTACGCGATTTCACTGACACTGCCGTTCCGGATTCGGTCATCCAAAATTGTTTGCTTGCCGCCGGGACGGCACCCAATGGGGCTAACCTTCAGCCGTGGCACTTCTGCGTCGTGAAAGATGTCAAAGTTAAAGCTGAAATTCGCAAAGCTGCTGAGGCTGAAGAGTTCGAATTCTACAACGGCAAAGCTCCACAGGATTGGCTAGACGCGTTAGCTCCGTTGGGAACTGACGAGAGCAAGCCATTCCTTGAGACCGCATCGACGTTGATCGTGATTTTCTCCAAGACTTTCGGCATCGATCAGGACGGCGACAAAGTCAAGCATTATTACGTCACCGAATCTGTTGGAATCGCGACTGGGTTCTTGATTGCGGCACTGCACGACGCCGGCTGTGCCACGCTAACGCACACGCCAAGCCCGATGAAATTTTTGAATCAAATTCTTGATCGACCATCGAATGAACGCCCCTTTCTGGTTCTGGTCGTTGGTCAGCCAGCCGAAGGCACACTTGTTCCGGACATTACGAAAAAGAAACTGACTGAAATTGCGACATGGCATTGAGATGATCCGACTGGTATAATCCTGATAAGGGCACAATTAGGAGGCTGACCATGAGTCAACCAATTCGCATTGAAACTTTCGTTTCGCGTTTCTTTCTTTTCGCCATCGCGTTGGCGTGCAGCGTTCATTCAACGTTGGCTCAGGATGTACAGCAGTTCATCAATGACGGCGAGTTCTCTGCCGCGATTGATGCTGCGGGTGAAAATGATTCGGCGCTCCAACAAGTCGCACGAGCCCAACTTGAAAACGGTGACGGAACTGCCGCAATGCAAACCATCGGAGGCATCCGCGATGGCGTGACGCGAACGAATGCTCTGAACATGATGCAACTCAGCGGTGATGGGTTCAGCGGCGGAGAACGCTATAGCGATGGCGGATCAATAACCGGAACAATGCCTAACGGCGGCGGCATCACGGCCGCAGATTTTTCCATGCTGATGCAGTTGGTCCAGGGAACCGTTTCAGCTGACTCGTGGGAAACCAACGGTAGCGGCAATGGAACCATGTTTCCGTATCCCACCGGAGTGTTCGTCGATGCGAATGGGATCCTCAATCGAATCAAAACATCAAAACGCAAACTAGCTTCAACCGCGGACTTTCGCGACCAGATGCTGCCTCGCGGTCCCGTGCAACAGCAATCAGATTTGCGCAAGGTTTCTTTGACGCGACTCGAACGAGCGGTTCAGCTTAGAGCCGCTCAAGGAAAACCGCCGACAGAAACGATGCGATGTCTGGCTGGGCTAACTCAAATTCGCTTCGTCATGATCGATTCAGATTCGGGCGAAGTGATCATCGCCGGTCCCGCAGGAGACTGGAGAACCGATATCAAAGGAAAATCGGTCAGCGTCGTCGATCAACAACCGGTTCTGTCGTTGGACGATTTCGTTGTGTGTTTGCGCAACGCGTTTAAGGCATCTGGAAAGTTTGGCTGTGCGATCGTTCCTCGCAAAGCAAACCTTGCGGCAACCAAGGACTACGTTGCCAGCAAAAAAGGAAGTGGCAAGAAATGGGAAAATGGATTGCGGGACGCATTAGGCCAGCAAGACATCGACGTGTTCGGCATCCCTTCCAGCAGCCACGCGGCACGAGTGCTGGTCGAAGCAGACTACCACATGAAGCTGATTGGGATGGGAATCGAACCCTCGATTCCATCAGTGCCCAGCTATCTCGATCGGGTTAAGCTTGACGCTGATGGCAATCCTCCTCCAATGGATGTCGTGCGGTGGTGGTTTGCACTGAACTACGAGCGACTGTTTGCCAACGAGGATCAGACGCTTTTTGAATTCCGGGGACCGGGGGTAAAAGTGTTGGCCGAAACAGAATTCATCAACAACGATGGAGATCGAATTCACACCGGCAAAGCGGTTGGTCCGACATCGTCATTTGCTCGTGATTTTACAGCAAACTTTGCAACATTGGCCCAAGCCTATCCGATCTACAACGAGCTAAAAAACATCTTTGACCTCGCAATCGTCGCGAACTTAATTCGGGAACATGAGCTTGCAAAGAAAGCAGACTGGCAAATGCCTTTTTTCGTTTCGACCGATGATGAGAAATCAAAAAGCTGGCAGTTAGAAAAATTCAAACCCGCTGATGCCGTCGACTCTGTCATCAATCGGCACATTATCCGCGATCGACGCGACGGAGAAACAACGATCCATACGTTGATCGGTGTTTCAGGTGGTGTTTCATTTGATCCTGCCGAATTTGTTAGTCGAGATAACGCAAAGATTGAAAGAGACATTGAGTTTGCGGGCCAACTGAGTGCTGCTGTTGAAGATCTCCCGGCCGAGCCACGGCAATGGTGGTGGGACTAGCTCGAGTCCGTGAAAATGCATGTCACGTGCCAAGTCTTGAGTCGCAAATAAGTTTTGAGACCGCTCCCAATGTGCATGGTTGTTTGCCGACCAGAATGTGGGATAAACTTCGTCGGTAACAGGGGAGCGTTTCACTTCGAGGAACCAGACGGACAGCAGAGTGACTTCAAACAACCCAGCGCGAACAAACAATCAAAGCATCTCGAGAGTCATCGAAGTCATTCGAGTCCATCGTGAAGTCAGCCGTCGCTTGATCGCAAAAGAGACAGGACTTTCGACGCCGAGCATTACTCGGCTGGTGAATGAATTGATTTCTGCTCGCATTCTTTCTGTCAGCGAGTCAACCATTGCCGAAGGCGCTGGGCCGGGAAGACCTGCCAGCGTCTTGAGGCTTAACCCGGACTACTGTTGTGTGATTGGTGTCGATGTCGGCGAACACGTGACGCAAACCGCTCTTGGCGACATGAGCGGATCAATCAATCAATCTTCTCACACGCGTTCGAATGCCGATGCGGGAGGTGGCGCAACACTGGCCAGCATTCTCAACGCAATCAATGAGGTTCGAGACAGCTATGCCGCACAATTCTCTGGCGAAGCACCTCCTCTGAGGGCAATCACGGTTGGTGTTCCCGGAACGGTTGACCCAACCACGCACCGGGTTGTGAAAGCTCCCATGGTGAAAGGTTGGACGGACTTCGATTTAAAAGCACAGTTGGAAGCAAAGATTCCCGATGTCTTGATCCGAGTCGTCAACGACATCAATGCAGCGGCGATCGGCGAGTCCGCAAACGGAGTCGCCAGTGGTTACGATGACTTTGTTTTTGTATCGCTAAGAAGAGGAATCGGAGCCGGCATCTTCATTCATGGGCAGCTCTTCAAAGGCAACACTGGCTTCGCGGGCGAAATGGGAAAAATGGTTTTTGATCCTGAATTCAAATACTCAAACGTTGCAGGAATGGGCCACCTCGAAACGATATGTGGCGAAGATCCGATACTCAAACAGGCAATCGAACGCGGCGTAAAACTTGAAACTTCAGATTCGGAGAAGCCCCGACTACGAACGTTGTCATTGGCCGCTGCAAACGGTGACGTGAATGCGACCGAAATCCTGAAAATGGCGCTCAAGAACTACGGTGTTGCCATCGCAAACATTGCCAGCCTGCTTGACCCATCGATCATCGTCGTGGGTGGAGAGATCGATCCGGTCATGGCAATGACCGTTGAGGAACTCACAAAGACCATCGGGAACTTGATTCCTTCTCCTCCAAAAGTTGTTGGTTCATCATTGGGCGAAAAGGCGGTCCTGCGAGGAACGCTTCATCAAGCTCACAAAGACGCTTGTGACTTGATGCTCAGTGCGGAAACGATTCAGTAGCGACAGTTCGTGGGGCCGGGTGACATGTCTCTCGCTTGTCGCGAGCATGCTTCCGCAAGCGTAAACGTGCCCATCAGTTCAGCTCTGACGCTGCACCAATTTTTTAGCTCGCTGAAAAAGAGAGTCAAACATCTTCTCCGTCAGTCGGCCCGTGAAAGTATTTTGCTGGCTGGGATGGTAGCTGGCCAGCAACCACACGCCATTTGGAAAACGAAACTCTGCCCCATGAGAAAATTTCGGCGGCCTCTCACCGCTGCGCTCCAGCCAGTGCAGTTCTTTCGCCAAACGCAAAACTTCCGTCCACGCGAGCCGACCAAGCGCCAGCACGACTCTAGGTTGAACTTGAGAAACCGTTTGCTCGAGGAACGGCTGGCAGTTTGCGACTTCTTCACGATTTGGCTTGTTGTCCGGAGGTGCACACAGACAAACATTGCTGACCACGGCGTTGATCAGCTTAAGTCCGTCCTCGCGATCGATCGATTTGGCTTGATTAGCAAACCCCGCTTTGTGCATCGCACGATACAGCCAATCGCCGCTTCGATCGCCCGTGAACATCCGGCCTGTTCGATTCGCACCGTGGGCTCCCGGAGCAAGTCCCATGACCAGCAGGCCCGCACGGCCGTCGCCAAAATTCTTGACAGGCTTGCCCCAGTACTTTTCATCCGCGTACGCTTTGCGTTTCTTGATCGCGATCGCTTTGCAATGATCGATCAATCGTGGACATTTCTTGCAGCGAACAATTCGTCGCTGCAACAGCTGCCACTGTTCGGCAGCGTTCTTCTGTGCCTTCTTACGCTTGGCCATCGTCTAATGCAGAGTTGTCCTGCATGTATTTGTTCTTGATCTTTCGGTAACGCCACTCGAGCAAAACCATGAACACCACGATGATCGCAACTCCAACCAGTTTTAACTTCCAGTCGTTGGCCACCAGCTTATTCACCTGTTTGGCAAATCCGTACATGATCGAATTTCCAATCAAGCTTCCGATCAGGACGCCACCGACCGTCGCCCAGCGACTGAGACCGAGAATCCTTCCGAAAATCGAACCGCCGATACTTCCCGTCGTCGAAGTTGGAAAAATGACAAATCCAATCAACCCGAGAAAAGCCATCCGCTTAATCCACGGCTGCGAGTCCATAAAGAACTTTCCGTCCCAAACCAGCATCGCCAGCTTTGGACCGATCTTGGGAATGCGAAACAACACACCCATGTGGAACGTCACGAACAGGGCCGTCATGAAGTCCATATACGTAACCATGCAGAACAGTTCGCTCGGCCGCATCGCGATAAGATTATCTGCAGTCGCTGCTTCGACTCCGCCGAGTAAAACAAAACGTCCCGCTACGAAGAAAGTGAACAGTGACTGGCTAATGACCTTCATCGCATAGCCCGGACCATGGATAAGCCAGAGCACCGCAAGAATGACCGCCGTCACGACGAAAGGCGCCAACAGCGTGGCTCTCCAGAGGATCGGGCGTTCAGCACGAAACTGCTTTTCGAATCCTGAAAACATCGAGTGCAACTGATCGCGCAACTGCTCCGCAGTCTCCGCAAGCTCCACGGACTTCTCTGGCGGCTCGTAAGGATTTTCGGTCTTTGAAGATTCCGAAAGCTGTTCCATAAATCGCTTTTTCAAATAGTGGCGGAAACTCGCCAAGTACGAACCAATCCACACGGAAGTTCGCGGTTGCCTCAAAATAAACTTGTCTTTGCCGTTGTGCCGGGTTAGCCCATTTGGCCCCGACAACGCCGGCGTGGATTCTAGCCGGAATCGTGTAAAAAAGGTACTTGCTGACCAACGATGCAGTCATCCTGCGACCAATTGTATTCCAAGCAGTGTTTTAATCGACAGGATCCCGCCAACAACGTGAATCCATTGATCGTGCCTTCCGGAAATGACCCCAAGCCTCGTGAAAAATCTAGGTTTATCACGTAGAATCCCGACTCAATCAACCGACGATTTAACTCCCAACCGGCATGTCTCCTTTTCAGATCACAGCGATCATCATTACCCTGTCGGCACTGTTCGGGTTTCTTAATGTGCGATTTTTGAAATTGCCCAATACGATTGGGCTTATGATCATCGCGATCGTATTTTCGTCTGTGCTTTTCCTGACGCGAATATTATGGCCAGAGTCCTCTTTCGCGGTTGATTTTGCCAGAGACTTGATGCAGCAAGTTCAATTTGGCGAACTGTTGCTGGACGTGATGCTCGGATTCTTGCTCTTCGCCGGAGCGATGCACACCAATTTTGACCAACTAAAGGTTCAACGTTGGCCGGTTCTAGTTTTCGCCACGCTGGGAGTTCTCGCTTCAACGTTTCTAGTTGGCATTCTAGTTTGGATCATATTCGGAATGCTGGGGCTGGAGTTGAAGTTCATTCACTGCCTCCTTTTCGGAGCATTGATTTCGCCAACTGACCCCATCGCCGTGCTAGGAATTTTGAAGCAGGCAGGCGTTCCCAAAAAACTGGAAACCAAGATTGTCGGAGAGTCACTTTTCAACGATGGCGTCGGCGTTGTGATTTTCCTGACAATCTTCACGATCGCCACCGGTCACCATCCCGGAGCTCACTCGCCAGTTGAACATTCGAAGGCTGAAGTTGCTCATAGTGAACATGTCGACGACACGGACCACGCAGACCACGAACACAAGGAAGATGCCTCAAGCGAAGATCACGGCGCAGAAACAACGATCTCAGGAGTCGCTGAACTATTCGGAAAAGAAGTGCTCGGCGGCATTTTGCTTGGACTCACTTTTGGCGCCGCAACTTTTTGGCTACTCAGAACAATCGACGACTACGAAATCGAAGTCATGATCACGCTGGCCTGCGTGTTCGGCGGAAGTGCGTTGGCATCGTGGCTGCATGTCTCAGCACCATTGGCGATGGTCGTCGCGGGACTCGTCGTTGGCAACGACACCGTACGCGGTACTTCCATGTCGCAGCAAACCGAACTGTACGTCGACAAGTTCTGGGAACTGGTTGATATTTTGCTTAACGCGATCCTGTTTGTGTTGATCGGTTTTGATTTATTGCTAATCGAGTTCGATCAGATTTACTTGATCGCCGGATTGATTGCGATCGTGATTGTTCTTTTCAGTCGTTTCTTTTCCCTGCTACTTCCAGTACGATTTTTCGCGAAGAGACTCGACTTCGTCCCACACACAACCACCATCATGACTTGGGGTGGATTGCGCGGTGGGATTTCGATCGCACTGGCGATGGCGTTGCCGGACGACTGTCGCGAACTGTTCCTGACGGTGACGTATGCGGTGGTTGTGTTTTCAATCGTTGTACAAGGTCTATCCGTCGGTCCATTGGCCAGAAAACTGATCGGCATCGACAGCGTGCCCGATGATGACGATCACTGAGAAACAAATTTACAACTGCAAAAAAAGAGAACACGATGGCGAAACGCCCTGAAACGATTGAATGGGTCGGCGAAACGGATGGTTACCTTTGTTTGATCGATCAAACACTGCTGCCGGTTGAACTAACGCGAATCGACTGCCGGGACGTCGAAACCGTCTGGGAAGCCATCAAAATGCTCCGCGTTCGAGGTGCTCCTGCGATTGGGATTGCCGCGGCGTACGGAGTCGTCGTTGGATTGCAGAAGGTCGACGATTCCAATCGCGCCGGATTCGATTCGCGTTTCGCTGAAGTTGCCGACCATCTTGCCACCAGTCGCCCCACGGCAGTGAACCTTTTTTGGGCCTTGGATCGATTACGAAAACTGGTGGCAGACAATGCTTCGCTTTCGACCTCCGAGATGCGAACCAAACTTCTTGCAGAAGCCAAAGCCATTCACGCGGAGGACCGCGAGATGTGTCATTCGATCGGGCGATATGGTGCCGGCTTACTAGAAAACGTCAGCGGAGTTTTGACGCACTGCAATGCCGGCGGATTGGCGACGGCGGAATACGGTACCGCGCTTAGCGTTTTCTTCACCGCGCAGGATCAAGGTCACAATCTTCACGTGTTCGTTGATGAGACCCGTCCGCTACTTCAAGGTGCTCGTCTCACTGCGTGGGAACTAATGCAACGCGACATCAAGGCCACACTGATCTGTGATTCGATGGCGGCGCAAGTGATGCGTGAGAAGAAAGTCCAAGCCGTCGTGACCGGAGCCGATCGGATCGCTGCAAACGGAGACTCAGCAAACAAAATTGGTACTTACTCCATCGCCGTTTTGGCGAAAGCTCATGGAATTCCATTTTATATCGCAGCACCAAGCAGCACCTTTGATTTGACTATCGAATCCGGAGATGAGATTCCTATCGAACTTCGAGCCGCAGTTGAGATCACCAATGGATTCGGAAAGCAGACAGCTCCCGACGGCGTTGAGGTCTACAATCCTGCTTTCGATGTTACTCCAGCTGAGTACATCGAAGCCATCATCACCGAAAAAGGAGTCATTGATCCAGTGACGAAAGAGAATGTCGTTTCAATGGTCGGCGGCTGTTAGCTTTCCGTTGCGAATCTCTAGTCGCTGCCCACGCGAACGCGTTAGCAAACTTTCGTCGTGGCTGACCAAAAGCATCGGAATCTCCAGTTCAGCGACTCCTTGTTCCACAAAGTCAAAAATCGAATTCCTCAGGGATTCTTCGACCGAACCAAGCGGCTCGTCGAGCAACAAAGCTCGTGGACGAGAGAGCAAAGCCCTTCCCAATGACACTCGATCACGTTGCCCGCCGCTTAGTTGTGATGGATAGCGGTCGAGCAAATCTCCAATTTTAAACGCGTCGACTACGGTCCTAAAATCCCACGGCGTTTTCTGTTTGATTGATTTCCGTCCAAAGAGCAGATTTTTCTGAATCGTCAAATGGGGGAAAAGCGTGTCGCGTTGAAACTTCATCCCGATTCTTCGAACCCACGGCTTCTGATCAATATTCTCTTGGCTGGAAAACAGAACGTGGTCCGCAATCGAAATTTCACCAAACGAAGGGGTGAGCAAACCGGCGGTCAAAAGCAGCACCGTTGACTTCCCACTACCCGATGGACCGACAAGCAACGTGGTCTCTCCCCCCGCAACTTCGAAGGATGCATCGACACTGAAACCGCTGGCGTATTCAAATTGTGATTCGATTTTGAGGTTCACTTTGCAACCTCCGCGTCATCGTATTCCAGCCGGCTACTAACTAATAACGCGATCACGGCGATCAGAATGGAGAACACAATCACGGGCAGGCAATTTCGAAACCCACCGGGAGTTTGCAGTTGGTCGTACACGAATAGAGGAATCGTTTTCGTTTCTCCTGCAATATTTCCAGCGACCATAATCGTTGCGCCGAACTCTCCAAGACTACGAGCGAACGCCAGTAAACATCCGGCAATTAATCCACGACGTGAAAGCGGAAGCACAATTTTCCAAAAGCAGTTCCACGGATTTGCGCCTAGCGTTTTGGCGGCCTGAACGAAACGTTGGTCAACCGAATCCAACGCCAAACGCACCGCTCGAACCATCAGCGGAAAAGAAACGATCGCGGCAGCCAGCACGGCACCTTTGAAATCGAACACGAACTCCAAACCAAACAGACTGTGTAGCGTTTTCCCAACGAGCCCATTGCGACCGAAAGTTACCAACAGCAAATAGCCTGTGATTACGGGCGGCAAAACTAAGGGCAAGTTGACAATCGTTTCCAAAACGACGCGGCCAATGCCCTGAACTCTCGAAAGCAACCAAGCCACGGCAACAGCAAACGGCAAACTGACGACGGTACTCACCGTCGCGACTTGCAGACTCAGGAAGATTGCTTGCCATTGCTCATGATTCATGGACCAACTTTAACCGGAATTGGCCAGCATGCTGGAGGCCTACGGTGTAGAAAATCCGGATTCCCGAAAGATGACTTTCGCTTCTTCCGATTGAAGCCAAGCAAAGAATTTGTCGCACTCGACCATTCGTGGGACATATTTCTCCGTCACTTCATCCGCAATTCTGGTGATGGAATAGAAGATTGGATCGTGCAAACTGGAGTCAAACTTCTGAACCGAGCGCAGTTTTTCAGAACGACTCGCGTCACTCGTGTATACGAATCCGGCATCAACTTCGTTGCGTTCCAGCCAGGCAACCAACGCCGCAGCGTCTTTTCCAAAAACCAGTTTTGAGTTGACCTTTCGCAGCTCTTCTGCAGGAAGTTGCTCAACCACCTGATTCGCGTAGTGCCCAACAGGAACCGATTTTCCAGCGATCGCAATCGACCCAACCGATGGGTGGCTCAGATCTGCCATCGTCTCGATTCCCTTTTCATTCAGCTCATGCGTCGCCAAAACGAGCCCGTTCTTCAACAGCAATTCTGATTTAAGTGACCGTTCGGCAACTGCATCCCGCCATTTTGGACTGGCCGAAATAAAGATATCTGCTGGAGCCCCCGAAAGAATCTGCTGAGCCAATCCACTCGACGGACCGGAAACAACAACAATGCGCGGTTGCGCAACGCCGTCCGGCAACTGGTCACTGTACTGACCAGCGACTTCCTGAACTGCAGCCGCTGCACTTGAGGCTACCAAAACGTGAATCGTCGACGGCTGGTTTTCCAAGTCCCTGCGACAGCCCACAACGATAGTCACCAGCAGAATTGCGGTCATGGCGAGCCGAATTGCCGTTCGCCCATTCGGTGCTTTGTCGGTCTTTGTTCTAATGAATCACTCCAAAAATTTACGATCTGATCGGACGAATTGGCACGGAGGTTGCATTACTGATTTTTTGGAAGTGGTTCGCCCAAAGTTGTGAAAGCAACTGAGGGCGGAATAGAGACGAGGCAGTACTTGGGCTATCCGGTTTACCGGGTAGTCCAAGTCGCTATTATCAGATTTTGATACCAACAGGGTCATCGAGCAAATAAGCCTCGATGACCCTGTTTTATTTTGCTGTATCGAAATTGAACATTTGTTTAAAAATTGAACACTGGCCAATTGTGCTAGTCCCCCTTAAAACCCTTCTAAAGAGTTAAACCTAAAAATAAACTTTATGCACTTCGACTTACCGAGAGGCCGTTGTCATTTTGCAAGAAAATCGGCGATAGGCTCTTTAGGCGATATAATAACAAGACACGGAATTTCCTAAGAGGCTTCAATCGATGGCAGCAACAATCGACCATACGGATTCGTGCTCATCGCGTCCGAAACTCCGGTTCTCGATCTTCTGCTCGGTAATTTACTGTATTCCTCTGTTGCTTCCGGCCATTTCAGCCGCTCAAGAAACCAACCAAGTATCCGTTCGATCTAAACTTGTAAGGAAAGTCGAAAGCACTCTACCCGCACAAGTTTCTCGCATCAACGAATTGATCGAACGCGACTGGGCTGAATACGAACTCAAACCTTCCAAGGACGCGACGGACGGCGAATGGTGCCGCCGGTTGTTCCTAGACCTGATTGGCCGGACACCAACGGTCGAAGAAGTTCGATCTTTTCTATCAAGCAAAGAAGATAACAAACGACAGGCTTTGGTCAAAAAACTGCTGCACTCGGATGACTACACTGAAGAATTCGCGAGAAACTGGACCACGCACTGGACCAACTTGTTGATCGGACGGACCGGTGGCACCGCGAACAACTCCATGATTAATCGCGAAGGCATGCAGAAGTTTTTGCGTGACTCGTTCGCACGAGGCAAACCGTATGACAGAATCGTTCACGATTTGATTACCGCCAAAGGCACAACAGCACCCGGCGATCCGGATTTCAATGGTGCAACCAACTTTCTGATCGACAAGGTTAATGCAGAGGACGCGACGCTGGCGACATCGTCAACGACGAGACTGTTCTTGGGCCTGCAAGTTCAGTGTGCACAATGCCACAAACATCCGTTCAACGAATGGGAGCAGGAAACGTATTGGCAGATGAACGCCTTCTTCCGTCAAGTCAAAGCTTTCCCGCGGCGTATGCGTGCTGAAACGGGAGCCAACGCAGAGCTCGCCGATCAAGACTTTGCCAGCCGGCGTCGACGTGATTTTGATGAAGCAGAGATTTATTTCGAAAGCCGCAACGGATTGATGCAGGTTGCTTGGCCAGTGTTTGTCGACGGCACCGAAATTGGTCGCAGCGGATTGGTGAAAGTCGTCAACCGCCGCGAAGAGCTCGCCAAGCTGATCAATTCATCACCATTTTTGGGTCGCACCATCGCGAACCGCATGTGGTCTCATTTTCTAGGCTACGGTTTCACGTCGCCGGTTGATGATCTTGGGCCGCACAACGTTCCATCGAACCCAGAATTGCTCGATTACATTGGAAGCGAATTCCGCACAGCCAACTTTGACCTCCGCGAGTTGATGGAGTGGATCGTGCTCAGCAAGCCGTACGCACTTTCGAGCCGTCAAACAAAAGCCAACGAATCAGATGATCCGCTGCAGGGTGTCGCACCGCGTTTTTCACATTTCTACATTCGGCAGATGCATCCAGAACAGCTTTACGAGTCGTTACTCGTGAACACCGAGGCGGCCTCTCGGGGAACTTACGAAGAACAGGAACGCTTGAAAAGCCGCTGGCTGCAACAATTCAATCGAGCTTTCGGTACCGATGAGGGCGGCGAGTCGACGGACTTCAACGGAACGATTCCTCAGGTCCTGATGATGTTCAATGGAGAGATGATTCGAGAGGCAACCAAAGCCGATGGCGGCAGCGTCATTGATCAGCTGGTTGCATCGTCCGGGTCGCCTCGCGAAAAAATCAACCGCCTGTTTTTCGCCGGACTTTCTCGACCACCGACCTCCCAGGAAACAAAGATGGCGATGGGATTGATCAGCGGACAGAATGATTTAGGAGAAGGCCTTCGCGATGTGTGGTGGGTGATCCTTAATTCGAACGAGTTTATTTTTAATCATTAGTGTCGCGAAGGTTGGGCACCTTGCCCGACAAAAACCAATGACGGGCAAAGTGCCCATCCTACGAACAATTACCTCACTGAGTTGTGAACATGAATTTCAAAACACCAAAAGGCATGAACCGTCGGCACTTCATGAGCCACCTCGCTGGCGCATCGGCTCTGGCCGCCAGTGCCTATACGCTGACTCACACCATCGAAGCCAACGCGAAAGAGATGGTCAAGAAACAGAAGTCAGCGAT
>CAZORS010000036.1:0-31965 GCA_964582025.1 uncultured Pirellulaceae bacterium
CGTTGGGCGATTTCGCCTTGTTCGCAATGCGGACGCTAAGCTGGATGTTCTCTCGTCTTCCGCGTCGCGGCACCGTTTGGCCAAACTTCTATGAAGTCGGCGTAAAGTCACTTCCGGTGGTCGCGTTGACCGGAACGTTCATCGGTATGGTGCTGGCCGTTCAAAGCTATTTTCAATTCAAACAAATCGGCCTCGAAACGCGACTCGGTGGAGTCATCAACATGACGCTGCTGCGTGAACTTGGTCCTGTGCTTGCCGCAACGATGTTGGCCGGACGTGTCGGCAGCGCGATGGCGGCAGAGTTGGGCACGATGCGAGTGACTCAGCAGATCGACGCACTTTCGGCGATGGGCGTAAACCCGGTTCACTACTTGGTCGTACCGAGATTCATGGCTTGCCTGTTCCTAATACCGACGTTGACCGTGATGGCGGACTTCATGGGCGTGGCGGGTGGTCACTTTTATAGCGTCAATATTTTGGGAATCGACATTCACCACTATTGGCACAACAGCGCGAAATTCGTGACGAACTTTGATCTATTCGTTGGTCTGTTCAAGAGCGTCTTTTTTGGTGCAGCGATCGCGATGGTCAGCTGTTACCAAGGATTCAACTGTACCGACGGTGCGGAAGGTGTTGGATCGGCGTCCACGAGTTCATTCGTCTATTCGTTCGTCGCGATTCTGGTGCTGGACTTGTTTCTTGGCATCGCGTTGGATTCCGTTTACTTTACGATGTATCCTGAGGGAGCCAGTTTGCTGTGATTGATCAGTTCATGGAATCCAATGAGCCGTTGGTGCGAGTCGAAAGCGTAAGTGTTTCGTTTGGGCGACAGACCGTTCTGCGCGATATCAATCTGTCGATCCCGGCTGGACAGACGCTTGCCCTGTTGGGCGAAAGTGGCTGCGGGAAAACAGTTTTGATGAAAACGATCATCGGCCTGATCAAGCCAACTCGAGGTCGAGTTATTTTTGACGACGAGGAAATTCAACGGCTATCGGATCAGGAGCTTAGTCGATTGCGTTTGAGGTTTGGGTTCGTGTTCCAAAATGCGGCGTTGTTTGACAGCATGACCATCGGGCAGAACGTCGCGTTTCCATTGATGCAGCATGGAAACTTTACTTCACGACAAGTCCATGACATGGTGCTTTCGCGACTTTCGGAAGTCGGTCTTCCTGATTCAGTGGTATTCAAGAAGCCAGCCGAACTTTCTGGTGGAATGCAAAAACGTGTGGGACTTGCACGAGCTTTGATCATGAACCCAGAAATCATTATGTACGACGAGCCCACGACGGGGCTCGATCCGATCATGAGCGATGTGATCAACGAGTTAATCGTACGAACGCGTCGGCGCAATCCAGTGACCAGCATTGTGGTGACGCATGATATGAACACCGCGAAAAAGATTCCCGATCGGGTCATCATGTTGATGCCGGCGACTCGTCTGGATCCAGGCGAAAATCAAATTGTGTTCGATGGAACCGTCCCGGAATTGGAGCACTGTCGTGATCGACGAGTGCAGCAATTTATCAACGGCGAAGCTGGCGAACGATTGATGGAAATGCGAACGGCACAGAACTCCCTTTAGTTTGAAGAGTGAACTCATGGATGAAAACGTTCAAAAACTGAGAGTTGGAATCTACACGGTGATCGTGTTATTGATTCTGGGAATTTTGATCTTTCTTAACAGCGAAGGTTGGAATCGCAATTACAGCATTATCCTGAAGCCGCAATCCGCGCCGGGAGTCCGCGTGGGCACGCCTGTTCGCAAAAACGGAATCTTGATCGGCCGAGTCGCCGATGTGAAGACGGAAGACGATCACGTTGTTTTGCGGCTTGCAATTCGGGAATCCGAACGCGTGTACGCGAACGAGACGATTTCGATCGGAGCGGAATCGGTGCTTGGTGATGCGGGCCTTGAAGTGTTGCCGCTGTCGAAAGAAACTCGTGGGCAGCTGGTGTCGCACAATTCGATGCTGCAGAGATATGAAGTGAAGCCAAATCCAATGGAGTTGATTCAAGTAGGTTTTGAGTTGCAGAAAGATTTTGCAGATACTGCCCAGTCGATTCAAGAGACAAGTGAAGCCATTGGGCAAGCGGCAAAAGGAGTTGACGCGCTAACGTCGGAAGTCAATGGAATTTTGACGGACGAGGATAGTGAAATTAAGAAAATGGTTTCCGATATTCGTCAGTTGAGCATGAAAGCAGAAGTTGCCGTTGATAACGTGAATGGAATTTTCGAGCAACTCAATGCGACTCTCGAAGATCCTGAGTTTCAAGAGAATATCGATGATTTGTTGAAGACAATCCCGCCGATCTTCCAAGAAGTTCGCGTTGGCATCTCTGACTTTCGGAAAGTCATCAGCGGGTTCACAGGGGTCGGTGACAAAGTCAACGAGAACCTTGACAACTTTACGAGCTTCACCGAAAGCCTCGGCACGAATGGCCCAGAAATTATCGAAGAGGTCAACGGCGGCGTAAAAGACATTCGCGAACTGATTGCCAAGGCTGAGGGGTTTGGCGGTACGCTTGAGAAACTTCAAGAGACATTCGGAAATCAAAACGGAACCGTTGGCAAGCTGTTTAACGATTCGGAAGCTTACGATGAAGCCCTCGCGGCAATTCGAAATGTCAAACAGGTCACCGAAGAAATTCGACGTGTCAGTACAAAGCTTGAACCGCTTATGAACGATGCTAGGCACCTCACTGACAAGCTCGCTCGCGACCCAAGTTCCATTTTGCGAGGAGCATTGAAACCAAGGCCTGAAGGCACGGGCTACAAGGGAACGCCAGGTTCACGTTCATTGTTCCGATAAGTGTTGAGCATTCAAAACAAGCCCGAAGCGCAAGTTTTGAGGTTGCGCATTGTTTCAGCCCAGCGGGCGACACAGCCATTGCCGGTGTCGTCAGGCACCGGACAGGGTGCCTCTTACCAAACAGCCCAGCGGGCGACACAGAATTGGTGCTGCCAGAACTGTGTCGCCCTCTGGGCTTGAATATCTGAATTGCGACAAAACCGGTGCCTGACGACACCGGCAATGGCTGTACCGCCCTCTGGGCTAGTGCAATGCGCAACTTCAAAACTTGCGTTTCGGGCTTGTATTATTGCAACCTCAGATAGCTCTGCGGCGACAACTTGGCAGCACGAAACATCCGAACAAAAGCAAACTCAGCGATGAAGGTTCTGGCACAGCGGTTAACGTAACCAGTCGCCGGATGACGCCGTCGCGCTTGTTCAGAATGAAAACTTCTCCGTCGATGCCGTAGCTGAAACGCAAGTCAACTCGATTCTGTCCGATCAGTTCACTCAACCGTCCTTCCTCACCCGAAGCCATGTCGACCAGAATCAGTTCATGCAGGCTGTCTTGGCCGCCGTCGAGTGAATCGTTGTCAACGTCCAGCGTGTAGATAGCTCCGTTTGGAAAATCTCCCAACAGTAATTGACCGTCCAGTTCCGGAATCAACCCGCCGCGAAGGACGTCGCCGACTGTGATTGCAAGACTTCCGCCGGCGGTTTGGTTGGTGACAAATCCACTGTGAGAATAGTCGGCAACGGGATCGATAAACCCAGCCGGTGTTGTTCCAACAGAACCCTCACGTTGATCCCAGCCGAAGTTGCCACCGTTTTCAGCGAGATTGATTTCTTCGAAAGCACCCTGCCCGATGTCCGCGATGTACATATCACCGTTGGCTGAATCCCATCCAAATCGCTGTGGGTTTCGCAGACCGTAAGAGTATATTTCGGCGAGCGTGTTGCTGTCGCCATCGGAAGCGAAAGCGTTGTCAGCCACAATGCCGTACTGACCATTGGCTGAGTTATTGCCAAGCGGATCGATTCGCAAAATGGCTCCGTATGGATTTGCAGAATTCTGACCGTTGTTTTGCGGATCGTTGCCGCTACCTCCGTCACCGATCGCGACGTAGAGATTGTTGCGGTCTGCGTCTCCCGATCCAACCGATGAGTTGAACGCGATCAGTCCAGCGTTGTGATTGCTGAAAGGCTGTTGGAATCGAGCGACTTCACGAAACGGGGACGCGCTATCTGCGGCCACGAACGTCGTTGAATTTACATCCGAAGTATTCCACTCCAGCAGTACGCTGTGAAAAACATTGCTGCCGCCCGGATCAAAGTCTGGTGTCGGCGATGTGTTGTTGGAACTGTGCATCGTATAGAACTTGCCGAAACCAGCCGAACCGGTTGATGCGAAGTCAGGATGGAAAGCGAACGATTGAAAGCCGGGTTCGCCGCCTGAGAACAAGTCCAAGGACGGATACGCCCCGTCGTCGGAGATATCCAAATACTGCGTCGACGCTCGGCTACTGCGATCGACATGAAAGAGTCCGCCTCTTTGATCGTTAACGAACAAGCGACCGTTTGGGTCCGTTGTCATCACAGACATCCGGGCGTTAGTGCCCAAGTCAGCAAAGTCCTCGATACCGACCGTGATCGACTGAGCATTCGCCGAAGCGAACATGCTTAGTACAAACGCTAACGATAATACGCATCTCTTGGTGCAATTCATAACCATCCTCTCGAATCGTTGGTGCCAAATAGGTAACTTTGGAAGCGGTACTTTATCGTAACGAGTTTGCTATGCGAAAGCACGAAAATCCGCGGAGGACTTCCTAGATTTCTGGCCAACTAAGTAACCCGCTGGCCGGGCTGAGCGCCATCGTCGGGGTCGAGCAAATAGATTTCTGTGGCCTCGGGTCCGCCAGCAGCGCAAACCATGCCTTCGCTCATTCCAAAACGCATTTTTCGAGGTTTCAGGTTGGCGACCATCACGACAAGGCGGCCTTCGAGGTCAGCGGGGTCGTAAGCAGATTTGATTCCGGCGAAAACATTTCGCTGTTCATCTCCGCCAAGTCCCAGCGTAAGTTGAAGAAGTTTGTCGGCACCTTCGACATGAGAAGCCTGAAGCACGCGAGCAACTCGCAAGTCAACTTTGATGAAGTCATCGAAGGTGCACTCTTCGGTCAGTGGTTTGTCGATCAAATGCTGCGGGCTGTCGTTGTATTTCGCAGCCAATTCCGACAATGCTCCGGTTGTAGCTTCGGCGTCTTGGTCAGCTTTTGTTTCTTCAGTCATCTTTTGAACGTCCTTTGGGTCGATTCGTTTCATCATGTGTTTAAATTTGTTGATTTGCGTGCCGAGCAATGGCGACTGCGCCTGATCCCAAGATGTGATCGGATCGCCAAGTAGCTCGCCTGTTTTCTCAGCCAAATCAGGTAGCACGGGGGCTAGGAAAATCGCCAACTGCCGAAACAGATTGATTGCAACGGTGCAAACGTCTTGCAGTTCCTGAGCCTTGCCTTCTTCTTTTTTCAGCACCCAAGGCGCTGCGTTTTCAATGAACGGGTTGGCTCGATCGGCCGCAGCCAAAATCAGTCGCATGGCTTTGTTATAGTCGCAGTCTTCATAGGCTTGGGCAATTTCGTCAGCCGAATCAGCGGCTTGTTGGAACAGTCCTCCATCGTCGGGCCATTGTGCCGACAAGCCTGTTGGCTTGAGGAATTTTGCACAACGCGATGCGAGGTTGACGACTTTGTTGACCAAGTCCGTGTCGACTTTGGATTGAAACTCTTCCAGATTCAAGTCGATGTCATCCAATCTTGGGCCAAGCTTGGACGCATAGAAATATCGCAACGCTGCTGGATCAAGATGTTTCAGATACGTTTCGGCTTTGACGAAGGTGCCTTTACGCTTCGACATTTTTTCGCCGTCAACAGTTAGGAAACCGTGAATGCGAACTTTCGTCGGCAAGTTGAAACCGGCTGTCTTAAGCATGCCGGGCCAGAACAATGTATGGAAGTAAATGATGTCTTTGCCGATGAAGTGATGGACTTCGCAATCTTCATTCTTCCACCAATCATCGAGCTGCTGACCGTTCTTGTCGCACCACTGTTGCGTGGACGCGATGTAGCCGATCGGAGCATCAAACCAGACGTACCAATAGTCGCCGGGGCTATCCGGAATCTCGAATCCGAAATACTGAGCCGGGCGAGAGATGTCCCAGTCTCGTAAATCATCACCGAGGAACTGTCCTTTGATGTAGTTGGCGACTTCCGGCTGTAGGCTGTCTCCATTCTGAGTCCAATCGGTCAGGAATTCGCGCAATTGTTCAAGTTCGATGAACAGATGATTGGCGTTGCGGACTTCTGGCTTGGTTCCCGAAAGTGCACTGACCGGATCGATTAACTCGACCGGTGCATAAGTGTGTCCACATTCGCAATTGTCGCCGGCTTGATCAGTCTTGCCACACTTCGGGCACGTGCCGGTGACGAATCGATCGGCGAGGAAGGTTCCTTTCTCCGCGTCAAAAAGCTGTTCGATTTCTTTTGTCTTCACCAGTCCTGCGTCTCGAATCGTCTGCCAAATTTCGCCGCAGAGCTTTCGGTTCTCCTCGCTGTGCGTGCTGCCGTAGTTGTCAAAGCTGACTCCGAATCCGGCGAAGTCACGTTGATGAGCTTCGCTCGATTCGGCGATCACTTCATCTTCAGATCGACCTTCTTTTTGCGCTCGAAGCATGATCGCAGTGCCGTGCGTGTCATCAGCACAGACGAATAGAACTTCATGACCGCGGAGCCGTTGAAACCGAGCCCAAATATCCGTCTGGATGTACTCGACCAGATGACCCAGATGAATCGGGCCGTTCGCGTAGGGAAGTGCGGCGGTGACAAGGATTTTTCGAGGGTTCATGCCGTGTTATGGGAGCGAAAAACGAATGAATATAGAGCAAAATTACTGCCGAGATTGTATTGCGGAGAAGCGCTTCCGCCTATGGCACTGGTGGGACACAAGCACGATGATTTCGTTCGCGCAAAGAAGATGCATGAAGTCAAAAGTGAACCGATGTTGTATTTAAACAACACGGTTGGCCTGAATTACAAGGATTGGTGGTCGGCACGAAGATTGCTTTCGTTTCCTCAATCAGAAACCTTACCCGGCGAGAATAAGATGGAAACGAATCAAACAATCACTCTCTCACAGCGACTCAGCAAATGCTTTCTCGTGGGCACTATTTTGGTGGTGATCGGAACGCTCTGTGGATTGTGCTAAATAGGCAGTCACTCGCTGCCAAGTTTCGAATCAAGTCGAAACTGAAAGATTCAGAGGGAAGAATCAAAGCTCCTTGAGTCTGACTCGCCAGGTTTCGGCAGATGATTGATTTTCATTTGCCTCGCAAATGCGTATCACATCGGTTAACGACCGACGCAGAGCCTTCTTTTCGATCGGATAAGCGTCGTCGATCATTTTGGCGACAACGTTCCAAGCGTTTTCCAGGTCACGTTCGTGCGTTTCGGATTCGGTTTCGTCAGTTGAACCAAGATCCATCAATAATCGCGCAACATCGAACTCCATAGCGGCTAGGTTCCACGAACCCGGCTTCTTCTTTTCCAGAATGGAGGCGCTTTGAGTCAGCAGCTCAAGAGCTTTCCCCGGTTGGTCCAAATCGATTAAGTCATAGCCAAGTGTTCGGAGTTGCGTGGCATGTTGAATTGATCCGGGAGTGAATCTGCGTTGATAGCTTTGCAGTTCGCGTTCGACCGTCTCCATCATCTCCGTCTCGAGTCCGGCTTCGTGCATCGCAAGTCGCCACTGTTTGATCAGTAACTCGTTATGCATCAACCTTACTCCGGATTTGGCAACCGATTCCAGTTGGGCTGCTGCTTCGGCTGACTTTCCGGACAAACGAAGAGCGACTCCAATTTCGGCATGACAGCAGATTCGTAATCGATGTTTTGGTCCCATGCTCTCTGGCATTTCTTCCAGATAATCTTCCAGTATCTGCATGGCCTGTTCGTGTTGGCCGGTCTTGCCAAGGCACCGCGCTAGATACAACGTCGCCCGCATCGCCGGGAAACTGTACTTGTCCCCAGCAGCCAAAAGATCGGCGCGAGACTGGCGAAACGCAACGATCGCTTCCTCGTATCTTTCTTCCTGTGCATAGTAGTCCGCGATGTAGAGTAGCAATGACTTTGCGTTGGGATTGGTTATCTCCTCGTATGCTTTTGTCTTTCGCTGATCGATCAGTTTTTGGATCACCACTCTGGCTTGTTCGTATTCTCCAGCTTTCGCGTAAGCTTCAGCGAGTCGAATTTCGATGCCGCGTTGGCCGTGGCTTAATGCCATTGCTTGTTCCAGGAGTTCGATCACGCGCCCATAGTTTCCGATCCTGTCGTTCATTTGCGCGAGCATGATCGGAGCGGTGATGGTACGCGGATGTTTCACACCCACGCTCTGCGAAAGTCCTTTCCATGCTTTTTCGAGAAGTGGTTTCCCACGTTCGAAGTCACCCTTCCGGTGAGTCATGACGCCGACCGCTAACATCGTGTCGTAAGTTGCCGGGTGATCTTCACCATAGGTTGCCCGAGCCAGTTCGTAGCTCTCTTCAGCCAGCAGCAAACCTTTTTCGAAATTGCCAGAATCGGAAACGGCCCAAGCAAAGTTCAGTAACGCTTGGATTGACCTTGGGTGCCCTGTCGGCAGAACTTTTTTGTAGTATTGGATAACTTCTTCGATTGATTGCAACGAATCGATGGACTTGGTTTCTTGCGAATAAGACAACACCATCCAATATTTGGCGTCGTAGGTTCGCAAATCGTCAGGGCCGAAAATGACCTCTCTGCCAGCAGCGACCTCGGCAAATTCTTTGTGAGCTCCAAGCATGTCGAATTTACTGTGAGCGATCATGCCTTTCAGGAATATGAAATCCAAAAAGCTTTCACTGTCCGGTCCCAAAGCGAGGCGACATTTTTCCAACAGCGGAGCGAGCGTTTCGGTTGCTTCGGCCGTCTCGGAAGCACCAATGAGAGCGCGGATAAGAACCTTGCCGGCTTCGAATTCCAAATTTGAGGGGCCTTGGTGGTCGGTCGCGAATTTCAGCGCGTTGCGGCTGATTGGAATGGCGTCGTCATAGAATTCCAAGCTGGTTAAAGCGTTTGCAAGTTCGATTTGAAGCTTGATATTCTCTCGCGGATCTTCGACATTTTGGTCCGCGATCCGTTTGGAAGCAGTGACGAGATTTCTCGCCGCCATGACTTTGAATGGCTCATTTTCCATCTCGATCGCATAAACATCGATGTCGGCGAAAATGCCCGCGAGCACTTCATTAGACTTGCGACTCTCGATCAGTCGGGACTCGGCAATTTTCTCAGCCTTGGTTGCGCGGAGCAGGCCGACCGTTGCCAACACGGTACCAATCATCAATGCGGCTGCGATGCTCGCGACGGATCCCCAAAGCAATCGGTTTCTGGAAATCGCTTTCCCGATTTTGTACAAGCTCGAATTTGGCCTAGAGGCCACCGGTTCGTTGTTGCGAAACCGCTGAATGTCGGCAGCGAATTCTGAAACTGTCTGATAACGACCATCGGGATGTTTGTGGATCGCTTTCATTACGATCCAATCGAGGTCTTCTTTCAGATTCCGTTGGAGCACGTTGAAAGATTCTTGTCGGTTCGACAGTGTCTTCTTGAGTTCCGATTTCGGGGCTCGAGAAACTGTTTCGCTTGGTAGAAGATCCGGCTTGTTTTGAATCGAATCTAGAATTTGAGAAACGGGGACGTCATCAAGCGAGTCGCTGTCCAGCGGCACGGATCCAGTCAGCAGTTTGTAGAGGACGATGCCGAGCGAATAGACGTCGGCCCTAGTGTCGATCTTACCAGTGTCTCCGGCGGCCTGTTCAGGGCTCATGTAGCGAACCGACCCAATGACCTGCCCGTCGCGTGTTAAGTTTGAATCATCAATGTCCCGAGGTTCAATGGCTGCGTTGCCAAAGCTGCCTGCTGTGCTGCCGTCCAGTTTTGATAATCCAAAATCGATTACTTTGAGTTGTGGCCGGCCGTCAATTTTTCCAACAAGGATATTTGAAGGTTTCAAATCGCGATGAATGATTCCCTTCTGATGCGCATGTTGTACCGCCGAGCATGCGTCGAGAAACAATTCAAGTCGATCGGTTGTGGAAAGTTGATTTGCGTTGCAGTAGTCAACGAGGTTGGGTCCATCGACGAGCTCCATCGCAAAAAATAGTTGACCGTCGTCAGTTTCTCCTGCATCGAACATTGTTGCGATGGCTGGGTGATTCATCAGAGCCAAATTTTGTCGCTCCGATTCAAACCGTTGAACAAGTCGATATGAATCGGGGCCTGTGCCGATCAGTTTGATGGCCACCAGCCGTTCAACGGGCTCGTACTGTCGGGCGGACCATACTGCTCCCATTCCACCTTTGCCAACTAGCGTTTCCAACGTGTAGGGGCCGACCGAGCGCGTGGCGGGATGGTCATCCGAGTCTTCTTCCAGAAATTGAATACACTTTTTGACCGCTTCAAGATCGTCGACGGAGGTTGATACTGACATCTGCCGATCGGTGTCAGAACCAGTCTTACTTCGATCGCTTTCGAGTCGCGACGCAGGCTCATCTTCAGAATGAAGATCTTGTTGGCCTTCGACTGAGCCAACACCCCAGATTCGAGATAGGAAATCGCGTATAGGTGGCATCGAAATCAACGGATAAGTTCAGATTGCTGGCAAGAGTCAAATGCAATTGTGACCCGCCACAGAGACTTATCTTAATCTTCAAATCGCGATACGACGACCGAAATGTTTTGGCCACCAAAACCGAAGCTGTTGGTAAGGGCGATGTTGCATTCGGCTTCGCGAGCGGCGTTGGGAATGTAATCCAGATCGCAGAGTGGATCAGGATTGTGATAGTTGATCGTTGGCGGCAGGATGTTGTCGCGAATTGCCATCAAGCAAACGATTAGTTCCGTTGCCCCTGCGGCAGCGATCAAGTGCCCCATCATGCTCTTGGTGCTGGAGATTGGAACTTCCCCTGCCCTTTCGCCGAAGACTTCACGGCAGGCTTTGGATTCGACTTTATCGTTGACGGTCGTGCTGGTTCCGTGAGCGTTCACGTAGTCGATTTGGTCCGGTGACATGCCCGCGTCACCGCCGACGCTGAACAAAAAGTCCTGCAGCAAAGACGCTTAAGATGATTAGCGAATTGGGCTCTGGAACAGCAGATAAGAAGCCGACGGATGTAGTATCGCTTCCAGCGTCGAAGAACACGCCAACCGGGCTTGAGTTTCCGGAAAACGTTATTTGGCCACCATCAATCAAGCCTGATAGCTTGTCGATTTGATCTCCATTGATCTGTAGTCCCCAGTCGAAGACACCAACATTTTGGACACCATCAAAACTGATATGTAGAAGAGCCGAATCGGAGAGCAAGTCAAATGAATCGAGCGCTAAGCCGTCTGTTTGCCCATCAATTTGAAAGATGTTGAAGACGCCTGAGTCTTCGATTTCAAGTGAGGTTGTGGCGAGGTTCCCCACTAAATCGATCGTTCCAGAATCCTTGATCATAATTCCATTCTCAACTTCATCACCGTCCAAGACCTGAAATTGAGCATGGCCTTCGACTCGTAGAAAGCCGAATGTCACATCTGAACTCACGTTACGGTTGAACAGCCCGATAGATGTCCCATCAGTCGAATCTCCAATCTGTACGTTTCCGGCGAAGGATCCGCCATTCCAATTAAATTCGCCTCCAAGAATCTGAGCTCCCGTAACATCGCCGGCAAACATGTTTAACTTTGAGCCGTTAAGAAGCTGAACAAAGCTGACGTTGCCGTTACCATTTGACGGCGCGCTTGGGGGACCTCCGGTGTCATCAACGATGGTGACCTCAGACCCTTGGAAAACATACAGGTTGTCGATGTCCATGCTGGACACAATGTCAACGGATGCCGATATCGAAGCGTCATTGAATGCGCCGACATACAAGTTGTCAACCAGATCACCCGTGATAAATTGCATGTCGCTTTGAGCATAAATGGTTTCAATGTCAAGGTTGGCACCGCTAGTGCGATTGATGATCGATCCATCAACAAGCGACAAAGAATTTCCCGTCACGCTGCCGCTGTTGAGGTTGAGCGTACTGTTTGATAGGCCATGAAAATCTCCTAGTGATTCTCCGTTGAGATTGAGGATGCTGTTGTCCGATAGGGAAAGAGTTCCCAGCGAAGCACCGACCGCATTCAGTTCAGAATTCATCAGAGTCGTTCTTCCGGATACAGAATCTCCATTTGTGAGCGAAAACGTGTCGATGTTCCACAACTCAAGTTCGGTAACGTTCAGGGGATCCGACGTATTCCTGTTAAATTCGGCTTCAAAACCTCCGTCTCTCCCAAGATTACGCAGTTCGAGTGAACCGGAAAAGCTACCTCCGTTCCAGTTGAAAACCGAGTCATCGATTTGAGTGCTTTCCAACACTGCTCCATCGTTGAAATTGATGGTGGCCGCGTTGAAAGAGTTAATCGCTTTGACAGTAGCGCCGTTAATAGAAAGTTCATTCGTGTCGGTGTACACGTCATCAATCGATTCACCAGATAGCAACGTGAAATTGTGGTCGCGCAATACCAAGCGGACTGAATCAAGTGAATTTCCATTTCGATTGAACGCGACGTCGTTGGCATTGAGCCTCAGTCCAAAAAATGTTCCACCGTTCCAGTCAAAGGTGCCATCATCGAGATCAATCCATCCGGCTGTGCCTCCGTTCATGGTGAGTACAGAATCGTTTTCAAGAAACACGTTTCCGACACTATCCGAAGATGCGATTGTCAATTCGTGGGTGGTATTTCCACTGACCCGAATCGTCGAAGACTGCAGCACACCTCCTGTGCGATTGAACTGCGAGTTGGTCAGAAAAAGCGCACCATTGAGGGTGCCCGAATTGAAATTAACTGTCGAATCCGTGGCAAGAATGCCTCCCTGCGTCAAATCTGAATTTATGTTAATCGTTGAATTTGAATCTATAAAGATTCCACCCGCCGTTTCGGCATTTATTGAAAGGATGGTTTCGCTGGCAAAAATCCGATTGATGTTCAATACTTGATTGATCTCTACGTCGAACTGGCTACTTGAAGCTCCGGTAATTGTGCCCTGTTCAGCAAAGGTGGTCGGAAATACACCTGTATCCCAGTTGGCGTCGTCGTGCCAGGTCAGGCCATCGCCAGCTCCTGTCCAGTTTTGCGACCACGATTGTTCAGCAATACCGAGCGAAAACGTAACAAAAAGGAATGTGAAGATGACTGCGTATTTCATGTTGCTTCTCTTGGAGTTCTACTGAGCATGGATTTAACAAACGAATCGTCCCATGAGTGGTTGGCAACTTCCGCAAATGCATCCGAACGTGTGAAATCAGAAATTCGTCAATAATTTTATATTCCGGAAGCGTGAAGTAGTTCGCCAAGCTGCAGTGATATGTCATCAATCTGAGCGTTGAACTTGCAGCATTACTCAATTTAAGTACCCTCGACGTCTAGATAGCTTGAAGTTTGCGTGAAGGACGGGGTGGGGGATTCGATGAATGCAGCTGGTTTTTCGGACTTGGATGATTCGGGATTCGAGTTTGCGGACAGGCTTTCAATGGCCAAAAGTGGGACGAAGGAGCAGCGGGCTGAATTGCTCGAATTGTTTCGCGACTATCTTCGGCAACTTGCGATTCGAACGATCGCCAATGACGGGCAGGCCCAGTTGAGTGCTTCTGATCTCGTACAGAGTGCAATCATTGATGCGTGCAATGGTTTCGAGAGCTGTCGAGCTGCCGGCAAAGAGGAGTTCAAGGCTTGGCTCCGGCAAATTCTGATGAACGATATCCTCAATCGTTATCGTTATTTGCGACGTCAAAAGCGAGATGTCGGTAAGGAAGAGATGTTGAAGGACGCGCAGGTTCTCGCCGCCGATTCGGATTCCCCGGTCGCAGAAGCGCAGCGCAAAGAAGAAGAGGTGAAACTTCTCGAAGCGATTTCAAAACTGACTGTGGACCATCAACAAGTGATTCGACTGCGGCATCAAGATAAGCTAACGTTTGTCGAAATCAGCAAACGGATGGACCGAACTGCAGATGCCGTTCGAATGCTCTGGAATCGCGCAATTGAGGAGCTCTCAAAGGTACTTTGAATTCGAAAGTTGCGTGACGTAGCTCATACTATTGAGCAGAAGCAGGCTCGGTTTTGGAACCAAGAACTTCTTCAAGCTCCCTAAGAGTGTCGGCGTCTTGTTTTCCAACGGGAGTCGCAGCAAGTTGATCGTTCAATCTTTCTCGGGCAACAAATGCTTTTTCCGTTTCCCCTGATTTGAACAAAGCCAACACTTCGAATGAATCAATATGGAAATTGAAATTGGCCTCTCCAAATTGCTTGTGGTGAACTCGCCTTGCGTCTGAGAAATTTTCAATAGCGCTTTTGTAATTCCCGATGCGATAGTTCGCGATTCCAGTGTTCCGTAACGTCAGCAGGCTTGGGTAGCAACGGTCATAGTTGCTCGATTGTGTCAGAATTTCGGCGATTCGATCTGAGGCCAGATTTTGTTTTTTCAACTCCGAAAATTGCTGCAAGGCTTTAGAACGGACTTCCGAAGGCAGTAACGGGACAGGGCAATCGTCCGTTGGAGAAAATATGGTGATGCCGCCTCTTCCGTTACCAATCGCCAACTCTTGGTCGTCATGACTGAGTGAAAGACAGATTACTTCTTCTCCATCAAACTCGGGCATCGTGAATAGCTCTATCCCTGTTGTGACGTCCCAAAATTTCAAAGTGCGATCATAGCTGGCGCTGATGAGGCGATCTCCAGATTTCGAGAATGTGAGGCCGGTGACATTGCCGTTGTGCGCGTCCAGTTTTCTGGTCATGCGTCTAGATTCAACATTCCAGAAAATGATTTCACCATTTCTACTGCTGCTCGCGATCACAGAATCGTCAGGTGAGAATCGTGCGCGCCAAACAGAATCGGAATGCCCTGTGAATACGTGTTCTTGTCGCAGAGTTACGGAATCCCAAAGGATGACCGTGCAGTCGTCACTTCCGGTGAGGATCCATTTTCCATTATGGGAAAATTCAACCGAAGCCAGTTCGTCGGTATGCCCCGCGAGATGTCCAACAACCCGCCATGTTGCCGTGTCCCAGACCGTCCCAGTTTGGTCCGCGCTGCCAGAGACCAGGCGACTTCCGTCGAGTGAATAGGCCAGTGCCCAAACATGATCCCTGTGACAAGTAAGAGTTTGTTCAACTTTTTGGTCGGCAATGTCCCAAACTTTTATTTCTGCGCCCTTACCTGCATAAGCTAACTGCTGAGAGTCTGGGCTGAATGCGAGCGATAGAACCTTCCACGTTTCGCGGAGCGGACCAAAGATTGGTTTTCCTGTAGCAGAATCAGAAAGCTGGACGGTGCCATCAGCGCTGGCACTGGCAACGATCGATCCATCTGGAGAAAACTCAATATCCCAGACTTTGTCTTCGTGTTGAGCACAGGGGATGAAGTGTAGTTCAGGGTTTGTGCTCCAAATTCTTGCCGTTTTGTCCGTTGATGCGGTCACGATCGTATCGGTGTTTGGAATAAACGAAGCGCCGACAACTGATGAAAAATGACCTCGACAGGTCTTCAAACGCTTGCCATCGATGCTCCAGATTCTGGCCGTGTTCTGGCCAGATGACGTCACGATCTTGCTGCCACTTTCATCAAAATTGACACTGTTTACCGGTCCATCGTGCTCACTGAAAGCTCGAACAACTTCCCATGTATCACAGTTCCAGATAAGCACCGTTTTGTCGAGGCTGCTGCTGGCCATGGATTTGCCAGAGGGCGAGTAACTCACATCAGTAACTGGCATCCGATGTTGTTCTAAAGTTTGATTCGCCTTTAGACTGCCAGTTGCATCAAGATTCCATGTTCGAATGGTGCCGTCAGAACTTGCGGTGGCAATTTGCGAACCTTTGGAAGACGCCGATATCGAATTGATATCTTTTTCGTGAGCTCGCAGTTTCTGGACCACTTTGCCAGCCTCGATTGAGACTAACAAAAGTTCAGGGAATTTTGAGCCCATGTAAATTCGTGATTCAGCACTGCGGCTACTATCGATGGTGCCTGTTCCTGCGAGTATAAATTTGCCGCAATCAGAGAATTCCACGCACAGTACGTCCGATTCGAATGGTCCCCAAACCCCTGTTTGTTCGAAAGTTGCCATCGTTTGTAGATGCAGTTTATTGTTCGTGCAGCTGACGCCAAGCTGTGTTGAGTCAGTGGAGAATCGGACATCAGTTACGACGTCTTCGAATTCAAAGGTATGAGCCAATGCCCAATTCGAAGTGTCCCAAATCTTTACTGTGTAGTCTTGGCCGCCGGTTGCAATCCATTTTCCATCGCCAGACACATCAACGCATTGCAACCAAGCAGTATGTCCATAGATCGTTTGTTCCGAAGAGCTAAATTTCTGCCGCAAGAAATTCAATTCCCAACCGCCAACGTCAAGCAATCCAGAGACTGTTTTCCAGGCTGATTCGCAGTCGCCGAGTTGCCAGTCGATGTTTGCCGTTTTGAGTTGCATCGCGTAAAGCTCAACGTTTCTCAGCGCAGCAATTTTGGCAGACGCATTTTCAGCGGCGATCGCTTTATCCCTCTCGTTTAGAGCCCATCTCGCTGCAAGTGAAGTTGCCACGATCCCCAAAATTAAGACTGCCGCTGTAGCAGAAAGGGCTACTGCGATTACGCGGTACCTCGCGAAGAGTTTCTTGGTGACGTACCATCGGGACTCTGATCTTGCGGTAACAGGTTCAGAATTGAGGTACCTTTCAATGTCAGCAGCAAACTCGGTAGTGGTCGCGTAGCGATCATTCGCATTTTTTTCGATTGCCCGCATCACGATCCAGTCGAGATCCGATCGGCAGGTTTTTAGTAGCGCGCTGATCTTGGTTTTTCGGTTTCTTGAAACAACATCAGCCTCTTCAGTCGTCAACCCGTTCAGCAGTTGGCTGGGAGTAAGATTGGATCCGTTTCGAATCGATTCGAGAGCCAGTCTGACAGCTGATTCTTCTGACGCGTTGACATCCAATGGAACAGAATCTGTGAGCAGTTTGTAAAGAACGATTCCCAGAGAATAGATGTCAGATCGAACGTCAAGGTTCTGTCGGGATCCAGCTGCCTGTTCCGGGCTCATGTATCGCAATGAACCGATCACTTGGCCGTCTCGGGTGGCTGTGTCATTGAACGGTCGCGGAGGGGCTGAGTTTGGGTTAAAATCCAAATCAGAAGAAAGAGATTCAACTTTGGACAAGCCAAAGTCAATCACTTTAAGTTGCGGTTGGTTGTCAACTTGCCCTACAAGGATGTTTGAGGTTTTGAGATCGCGGTGGATGATTCCTTTCTGATGGGCGTGTGCGACGGCTGAGCAGGCGTCAAGGAATAGGTTCAGTCGCTGGTTCGTATTGAGCCGGTTCTGATTGCAGTACTCGACGATGTCCGGACCATCGACCAGCTCCATCGCAAAATAGAGTTGGCCTTCATTGGTTTCTCCGGCATCGATGAGTGTTGCGATGCCAGGATGATTCATCAACGCGAGGTTGTTGCGTTCCATTTTGAATCGTTGGACCAACTGCGCTGTTTGTGGACCGGGTTTGATGAGCTTGACGGCAACAGTGCGCGAGACAGGTTCTTGTTGAATCGCGGACCAGACCGTACCCATGCCGCCGCGACCAATTTCCCGCTCCAGCGTGAACGGTCCTGCAGTTGGCTTCGAATCCAAATCAGTTGGCCAAACGCGTTCAAGAAAGTCAAAGCACTTGTAGATCGCAAGTAGTTCTTTGGCGGCAGCTTCTGACTGTTGTTGTGCCCCATGCAATGGCAAGCCTGGATAGAATGAATCAACCCAGTCTGCCACGTGTGAAACCGACCGGTTTGGTGGGTCTATTTCCAAAAATGAGTCGTAAGGGTTTTCCATGCGATCCTGCTTTGACAGAGATCAATATCGTCGTTCGAAACGGGATTTTAGTGTTAAGCTTTCGTGTCTAATTATCGAAGCCAGAAACGACGACCGAAATGTTTTGGCCACCAAAACCGAAGCTGTTGGTAAGGGCGATGTTGCATTCGGCTTCGCGAGCGGCGTTGGGAATGTAATCCAGATCGCAGAGTGGATCAGGATTGTGATAGTTGATCGTTGGCGGCAGGATGTTGTCGCGAATTGCCATCAAGCAAACGATTAGTTCCGTTGCCCCTGCGGCAGCGATCAAGTGCCCCATCATGCTCTTGGTGCTGGAGATTGGAACTTCCCCTGCCCTTTCGCCGAAGACTTCACGGCAGGCTTTGGATTCGACTTTATCGTTGACGGTCGTGCTGGTTCCGTGAGCATTCACGTAGTCGATTTGGTCCGGTGACATGCCTGCGTCCTCGAGCGCCATTCGCATGCAGCCGATCGCACCGCGACCATCGGGATGAATGTCGGTGACCCGATAGGCATCAGCAGTTGAACCGTAGCCGCGAATTTCGCCAATTATGTTCGCACCGCGAGCCTTTGCATGTTCAAGTTCTTCCAAAACCACCATGGCGGCGCCTTCACCAAGCACGAAACCGTCACGCGTTCGATCAAACGGCCGCGAAGCACCGGTCGGATCATCGTTGTTAGTTGAAAGCGCAGTCAACAGGTTGAAGCCGGTGACTCCGAACGGGTGGATCATGCTATGAGTTCCGCCCGAAAGCATCACATCCGCTTCGCCGCGTCGAATGATTTCAGTAGCTTCACCGATCGCTTGGCTGCTGGCCGCACACGCAGTGAGGCAGTTTGCGTTTGGACCTTGAGCATCAAACATTGCCGCGACATGTCCGGGCGGCATGTTCGGTTCTTGTTCGAGTTCAACAACTGGATTCAGAATGTCCAAACCAGCTCGTGTGAATTTCACGAGGTCGAGATTTCCTTCTGCGTCGAGCGACTTGGCCATCATGTTGGCGAACGAATAGAAATCCTGATTGCCTTCGCCGCTTCCCATGTAGACGCCAAATCGACGGCGGTCCTTAATCGAATCGCTCACGCCGGAAGCTTCGAATGCTTGTCGGGCTGCGCCGGCTGCAAAGCAAGTGTGACGTCCGCGGAACTTCCACTTTTCTGGATCTTCGCCGGCCTGTGAGATATCCCAGTTTTTAATTTCGGCAGAGATCTTTGTTGGGAACTTGCTGGCGTCAAAAATGGTTGTGTAGCCAACGCCAGACTTTCCTTCTTTGAGCGCAGCCCAAACGGTTTCGATATCGTTGCCGAGCGGATTGATGACGCCGACTCCGGTGACGACAACACGGCGGCGTTGAGTGGGAGCAATCATGTCAGATTCCGGTGGGAGTTGCTTTCGATGTCTCGTTTGTTGGTAGCCGGAGTCGCAAGACTTCGGGAAGCAGCAACCGCAGGCTCCGAACTGTTACCAGTCCGGCTGCGGATACCGCGAAATATTTTTCAAACCTTACACGCCGATTTTGAGGAATGCTTTTTCGGCTTCAACCATGTGTTCGGGAACTTGAACTTTCGAGCCATCGGGATAAACGCCGACTTCGAACAAGCGAAGTAAGCGAAGCATTCGACAGAACTCAGCAGGCTCGAAAAGTTCGACGCCTTTGAATCGTTCGTCATCCAGACGGGCAAACCATAAGTCAATTTTCGCCTGCGGCCGATCACCTGCATGCGAAGTCCCTTCGACCATCGCACCCATCTCGTCGTTGTTGGTGATTTTGACGCGATAGGTCAGCTTCGTGCCGGGTTCGGCCTCGAAGTAAAACTCGCTTTTAGTGATTTTGGCTAGAACGATACGATCATTGAAATCGCTCATCTGCCCCAGCAAAAGTCCACCAGCTTGCGCAATGCCCTCGATGATCACCGATGCCGGAAGAAAGGTTCGGCACGGCGAATACTCATCAACGACTTCTTCGCTAAGACTGATACTTTTGACCGCAACAGCCGATTCGCCAGAGACAAATTCGGTGAAGCGATCGATCCAAAACCAACGCATTGCGGTTCCTTAGGCTTTTTTGTGCTCGACGAATCGGCACAAGTCCTGAACCGTCAGCAAGTTTGCGAAATCCTGTACAACTGGGTTCTCTTCGAACTTATCCAAGTTGGCGAAAGGCATGCGTTCCTTCAATTTTGCGACGCCTTCAGGAGTGACTTTGCCATCCTTAAGGAATTCGCTACTAGTAAGAATGTCATCGGGGAAAAGCTCTTCACGATCGATTGAGATTCCGAACGCTTGCTCAAGCTTGAACACGATGTCCAAAAAGTCGATCGACTCAGCGCCGAGATCGCCAATCATGGTGGCTTCCGGCGTCACTTCGTCGTCTTCGACACCTAACGCATCGATGAGGACTTCTGAGACTTTTGCATATGTTTCTTCGTTGACCGACATGTTAACTCCTGTGACAGTCTAAATTGGTGATTTGAAAAATGTGTGGTGGCAGTTCGCTCGTGAATCGTGAGTCAAACTGTTGTGGTTTGTACGGGGATGGGAGCCCACAGCCGACGATAGAATTTTCTAAACTGATGAATCATGTACTTGTCGACCGCAGCGTCGCGACCTTCTCGCTCGGCCAAGTTGTAGGACTCAATTGTCAGTCGACCCGAGACGGATGCTTCGCCGTCAATCGTACCGCTGACTTTAAGTTTTGTGATTGAGTCATCCATTTTCTTGATTTCTGCATCGACGACCAACGAACCGCCTGGCTGAACGAATTTTTGAAACTTCATGGCCTTCGCTTCACGGAGGACAACCGTTGAATGTTCGAAGTCATTTGTTTCTCGAACCAACCACATGCTGGCCTGAAACATCGACTCCAGCATCAGCACGCCGGGCATCACCGGGAAACGCGGAAAGTGATCGTTGAGATACTCCTCCGATAGCGAAAGGCATTTCACAGCTTTGATCGACACTCCCTTGTCGAGTTCAAGGATTCGGTCGAGTTGGGAGAACCGCATGTTGTGTCCGGAGGCCTTTTCAGGTCTGTTTCGCTGGTTGAAGTTGGGCAAGGTCGGCAATTCGGCCATTGCGGAATTGCGTAACTATAGCAAAGCGAAACTAGGCCAACAACACGCAATTTGCCGTTAAAATCCGGATTCTGGTGGCCTTTCTGGTAACGCTCCGCGATCTGGAAAAACGCAAGTCATGCAACCCTCAATCTTTGCTTTGCGGTCCGATTATTCACGAACCGAATGAATCGTCGTCCCTAGGTGACTTCCTGATTGATCAGCAAAATGATACGATCTTCCCATGCGCAGAGGAATCGCAGTTTCACCTGGCGTTGCGATCGGGACGGCTTACGTCATACACGAAATCTTCGTGAATCCCGACACGAAACGGCTCGAAGACACCGAAATCACCGCCGAGCTGGCCAGCTATGAGACAGCTCGAGACAAGGCGACGGCAGACTTACGCGCTCTCGAAAAAAAGGTCGATGCTCAAGTTGGGCACGACGAAGCGGCAATTTTCGCCGTACACCAGCAAGTCCTGCGAGATCCAGCGTTCACCAACAAGATCCGCAGCTGGATCGTTGACGAGAAAATGAACGCGTCCGCTGCCTTGCATCGATTGCTGGGTGAGTACACGCAGATTTTCAGCAAGACGAAAGACGACTACCTGCGCGAGAAGTTGAACGATTTGCGAGATGTGATCATTCGCGTAAGCGGGCATCTTTCGCAGTCCAAATCTGCTGACAAGATGGTCGAAGGGCCACTGATTGTCGTCGCAGATGAGCTGCTTCCGTCGCAGGCGGTGGCGTTGGGTGATTTCGACGTCCACGGAATTGTT
The DNA here is from genome assembly GCA_964582025.1 of uncultured Pirellulaceae bacterium. Lineage (GTDB taxonomy): Bacteria > Planctomycetota > Planctomycetia > Pirellulales > Pirellulaceae > Mariniblastus. Next base: position 21,607 of record CAZORS010000036.1, read on the forward strand.
ACGCAGGCAGGAAGCCAAACCAGCCACGCCGCGATCATTGCGCGATCCCGAGGCATCCCGGCGGTCTCAGGCGTGAAGAACATGCTCCGCAAGGTCAAGACGGGCGACACGATCGTTGTCGATGGTCGAGCCGGCTGCGTCGAGATCAATCCGAATACAGAGTCGCTGGCTGCGTTCCGAAAGCTCGAACGTGAGTTCTTCGATCTGCGTGATCAGCTGGCCACAAACCGCGATGAAACAGCACAGACTTCATGCGGGCTGGAGTTGCGACTCGAAGGCAACATCAATGGTGTGGCTGATGCAAAGGCGGCCGTGGCCATGGGTGCTTCGGGCATCGGGCTGTATCGAACCGAATACCTGTATCTGACACATAGCGATTTGCCGGACGAAGACGAACAGTACGAAGTCTATCGCGAAATCATCGGCGCGAGCCCGAACCATAATGTGACGATTCGTACGCTAGACATTGGCGGCGACAAAACGGTTGCTTACTTGGGACACGATCATAAGGAAGCCAATCCGTTTATGGGATGGCGTAGCATTCGTTTGTCTTTCGAACATCCAGAATTTTTCAACACGCAGATTCGCGCGATTATTCGCGCGGCCAGCGAGTTTCCTCAGGGTACGGCTCGGATCATGTTTCCAATGGTCACCACCGTAGAAGAACTGCGTAAGCTCCGCAGCATGATTCGCAAAGCTTACAAAACGTTGACGGCTCGGGATATCAAAGTCAAAGAGCTGCTGGTAGGAATGATGTTGGAAGTTCCTGCAGCTGCAATTTCAATCGATACGATGCTAGATTTGGTCGACTTTGTTTCGATCGGCTCCAACGACTTGGTTCAATACTTGATGGCGGCGGACCGCGACAATCCAAAGGTCAGCCATCTTTGCCAGCCGCTTGCTCCACCAGTGCTACGTGTTTTGAAGCACGTCATTACGGTCTGCAACGACACTCGTACTCCGGTGACCGTTTGCGGCGAGATGGCGGGTAAGCCGAAAGCGTTTCTGTTGTTGCTGGGTATGGGCTTGCGACGTTTCAGCATGAGCCCAGCTTTTGTTCCGTCGATCAAGCAGCTGGCCAGTCAAATTTCGATCGCAGAAGCCGAAAGCATTGTGGCATCGGTGATGAAGTTTAAAACGACCGCTCAGGTCAAGAAATACATGACGCGACAAATCGAGCAGGTTGCTCCGAACTTGGCGATTTTGGATTCGAACTAGCTCGATATCAATACAAGCCCCGAATCGAACGGGAGTGAAACTACCGGCATTGCCCTCCCTCCGTGCCTAGAGGGAGAGTGATGTTGTTTGCGTGTTGTTAGTAGTTAGTGCCTTCAGGCATGTCCCTCGCAATGTCGTTGTGTTTGAACACAATACGAGCCCGAGGCGCGCTTCGGGCATGTATCTATCGGATTCGATCGCTCACTTCGGAGCCTTCAGTTGAGCTTGGCTTTCTCCAGCGTCCCTTCTCGCATTACATCAATCGCATTCCAACCGCCGGCGATGACCATCAGCCAGGCGAAGAAGATCATTGTCGATATCTGAAAACCAAAGTTCATTGCGATCGGGCCGTAAAAGCTTGCACCGAAAAGAACCGAGATACATATCCAATACATGACTCGACGATTGATACGGTGCGTGATATCCGCGTTGAGCCCGCAGATCGCGAGAGGAAGCAGCAAGATTGTCAGGTCGTAAGTGTAGAAATGCGGGCTGATCAAGACAGTTGCGATCACGCAAGCAGCGAATTGAAATGCAAAACGCGACGAAGACAGTTTGATTGGTCCAGACATGATTCGCCCGAGCAACGTCAGCACTCCGATCGCAGCGACGACAGCAAGTGGCATGGCCAAGGCTGGAGCACGGTCACCCAGAAGTAGTTGCATCGCTCCCCAAAGACTGTGCGATTGGTTCAATTGGTAGCCGCTGGTTGAAATGAAATGGGACATCCCGAAGCAGGCTCGAATGTAATCAAACCAAGACTCTGGAGAAGCAAGCCAAGAGATTCCCATCAGTGTGAAAAGCGTGACCAGCGAACCTGCTACGAATCGATACTGCTTCTTGCATAACATCACAATCCCAATGGGAATCGCTAGGTAGGGCTTGAAAGCGATCAACCCAAACACCAGTCCGGCCGTCAACGGACGCTCTCGATGCAGCAAGATAAATGTGAGCGTCAGAATTGCTAACAGAATCGCCGACTTCTGACCGCCATTGATGCTGACGAGCAGGGGCGTGAACAGAATCGCTACGAAAAACCATCCGCCCGAGTGGGACCGTAGGTCGCGAAAGCCGAACAGGAATACGAACGCCGCTAGTGAAAGGGCGATCGCTCCTGCAAACGTCCACGTCACCACAAAGCTGCGGTACTCCAATCCCGAACTGAGCGAGGCGAACTGATAGTGGAACGGAGGATAGACCATCGGGAAGATTCCAGACGGCTCCCAATTGAAGCCGACGATCGATTCGTCATGCTGAATGATTTTGGAGTAGCTCCAGTCATACAGTTTTGAGCGATCGGAGTTCCAAAGGTATCCGCCGACGTAGTCTTGGAGTAGGTGACCGCCAAATGGGTGTTCACGCAGCCCAACTTGAGCTGCGCTGGCATTGCTGTCGGAGAAATTTGGCGACAAAGTCAAAACGCAACTGATCAACGCGCAGGGAACCAAAAGGCAGATCGCGAATAACTTGAGCACGCTGACTTGTTCACTCGATGGACGCGGTAGGTGCGTCGTCAACGGTTGAGTTGATTCGATGGAGGCCATAGCAGCGCGTCGAAAAGTGAAACCAGTAACACCACTTCTTTTTTGGAAGTTGATGTCGAGCGTTACTCTGTTTTCGACGCGTTCGCTGCGAATCCACCACGAAAAAAGCCGCAGCGATCAAGGTCGCTGCGGCTTAAATTGTCTTAGACAGATTCGACTATTCGTCAGTCGAATCATCGTCAGAATCGGAACCTCCACCGGCTCCAACACCAACTGCCTCTTCCTCTTTCGGCTCTTCTTCGACCGGAGGAATGAACTCACTGTCAAACTTTAGCTGCTTGACCTTATCGTTATCGCCCACCACACCGTCAACGATTAACTTGTTCTTGCCGGTGAACGAACCCTGTAGAAGCTCTTCCGAAAGCGGGTCTTCGATATAGCTCTCCAATGCACGACGCAGCGGACGAGCACCATACTCGAGGTCGGTTCCTTTTTCGATCAGGAACTCTTTCGCTTTTTCGGTCAGTTCCAAATCGAAACCACGCTCTTTGAGACGCTCGCGAATTTTCGCCAATTCGAAATCGATAACGACCTTGAGATCCTTCTTCTCGAGGTGACGGAAGATGATCGGAAGCTCGGAAAGACGGTTAAGAAACTCAGGACGGAACGCTTTGTTCACTTCATCGTAAACACGCTCTTTCATTCCTTCGTAGCTCTGGTCATCACCAGCCCCCGGCAAGCCGAAAGCAGATTCGTTCTTGATCGCGTGAGCACCAACGTTGGTTGTCATGATCAGGATCACGTTGCGGAAGTCGACGTTGCGACCGAAGCTGTCGGTCAAGCGTCCTTCTTCCATCACCTGCAACAACATGTTGAAGATGTCCGGATGAGCTTTCTCGATTTCGTCCAGCAGAACGACCGAGTACGGACGACGACGAATCTTTTCGGTCAACTGACCGCCCTCTTCGTAGCCAACGTATCCCGGAGGGGCACCGATCAGACGGCTGAGGTTGTGCTTCTCCATGTATTCCGACATGTCGATCGTGACGAGAGCCTCTGCATCGCCAAACATGAAGTCAGCAAGTGCTTTCGCAAGCAACGTCTTACCGACACCGGTTGGGCCAGCAAACATAAAACAACCGATCGGACGTTTTGGATCTTTCAGGCCACTGCGACTACGGCGAACCGCTTTGGCGATCGACTTGACGGCGTTGTCTTGGCTGACGACGGTCTTATGAAGTTCCTCTTCCATCTTCATCAGACGAAGTGAATCTTCAGTCGACAGACGAGTCAACGGAACACCCGTCATCTTGGAGATAACTTCCGCGACGACTTCTTCGTCCACGACGCCTTCGTTCTGTTGTGATTTCTCACGCCAGTCCTTCTTGATCTGTTCCTTCTTCTTGCGGAACTTGTCAGCTTGATCGCGAAGCGACGCCGCTTTCTCAAAGTCCTGATTCGCAACCGCGTCTTCTTTTTCTTTGTTGAGACGCTCGATGTCTTCGTCGATCTCCTTAAGATCTGGCGGACGCTTCATGGTGCGAAGTCGAATGCGAGCACCTGCTTCGTCGATCACGTCGATCGCCTTATCCGGAAGGCAACGGCCTGTGATGTAGCGACTGCTGTACTCGACAGCTGCTTCAACCGCGTCGTCAGTGATCTGCACGCGATGGTGTTCTTCGTAACGTGAACGCAATCCTTTGAGGATTTCGATTGTGTCTTCGTTCGAAGTCGGATCGACTAAGATTTCTTGGAATCGACGAGCAAGAGCGGAGTCCTTCTCGATGTACTTGCGGTACTCGTCGAGTGTTGTGGCTCCGATGCATTGGATTTCGCCACGAGCAAGAGCTGGCTTGAGAACATTCGCAGCATCGATCGCACCTTCAGCACCACCGGCACCAACAAGCGTGTGAAGCTCATCGATGAACAGGATTGTGTTCTGAGCACGGCGAACTTCGTTCATGACCGCTTTGATACGCTCTTCGAACTGACCGCGATACTTTGTACCGGCAACCATCATGGCGAGGTCGAGAACAACGATTCGTTTTTCAGCAAGAATCTCAGGAATGTCTCCCGAGATAACACGTTGAGCAAAACCTTCGACGATTGCAGTTTTACCAACGCCTGCTTCACCCAGCAGGACTGGATTGTTTTTCGTACGACGACACAAAACCTGAATCGCTCGTTCGATTTCTTTGGCTCGTCCGATGACCGGATCGAGTTTGCCTTGCTTGGCCAATTCGGTCAGGTCGCGACCAAAGCTGTCCAAAGCTGGTGTCTTTGACTTGCTACCGCGGCTTGAACTGCCTTCAGCTTCGCCGCCTTCGCCTTCGCGTCCGCCACGTTCTGAGCCTTCGCCGGCTTCGAGTCCGCTGCCAAGCAAGTTAAGAACTTCCTCGCGAACGTCTTCGAGTTTCAAGCCAAGATTGATCAGGACCTGAGCTGCAACGCCTTCCTGCTCGCGAAGCAAGCCGAGCAGAATGTGTTCGGTGCCGACGAAGTTGTGCTGCAAGTTGCGAGCTTCTTCCATCGAGTACTCCAACACCTTTTTGGCGCGAGGAGTCTGAGGAAGCTTGCCCATGGTGATCATTTCAGGGCCGCTCTGTACAAGCTTTTCAACTTCGAGACGAATCTTACGTAGCTCAACGTCCAGATTTTTCAGAACGTTGGCGGCAACGCCAGTGCCTTCTTTGACCAGACCAAGCAACATGTGCTCGGTGCCGATGTATTCATGGTTGAATCGCTGAGCTTCTTGGTTGGCCAATTGCATGACCTTGCGAGCTCGATCTGTGAAGCGTTCGTACATGGAGGATCCTCTTTAAAAATCAGGTCAAGTTGATGACCTGCGAAATGTGTTTTGGTTCGTCGCGTTTTGGCTGAATTGGCTATTTGGTTTTACGAATGAAGCCATCGTTGTTATCTGCAAGTCGAGCTGCGGGGTCGTGTTGGGTTAGTTCAAACTCATGAACCAACCGTAACAGTTCGCGTTCTCTTGCAATTTCATTTTTCCAGCTGATTGCCGGATCGTATTTTTCGATCTGGTCCAACTGAGTTGCTGCTTCATCAAACTTACGTGTATGACGAAACAGAGTCGCCAACATCAAACGCGATTCAATGTCTCGAGCATGATGCTTTAATTGCCTCTGGAGCAAACTCTGTGCCTCACTCCAATGGCCCTTTAAGTATTCCCGTCTGGCGTCAATAAACAAGGTGTCGACAGTATCTTCGGTATCTTCGTCAGTTAATGGAAAACGATCGTCCTTTGTCAGTGACATCACGTCAGGCAAATTTCGTTTGGCGATCACCGCCGAGGTGAACCAAATGAGCAGCAGAACTGGCCATGCGACAGCCGGAAAGGCATCGTCACGGAACATTCCCGTCCAAACAAAACTGGCAACGATTGTCAAATTCAACAGAATCGCAAACGCCATTGCGAGCGCAAGTGAAGACCATCGACCACGGTACCAAAGTCCCGGTAGTCCCGGCCAACAGCACAAAAGCGCAGGCCCCCAATTCATGGCGTGCTCCGAAATCCGTTTCAAAAAAATAACACCTGATTCAGCCCACGCCCGGGAATTCCAATTCCGTTTTGGAAGCCACCGATTCCGATTCGGTTATAAAGAAAGGGCTGAATAACCACGAGTATCCGGCTGTTCCGAAAATACGTCAATCTCAAACCCCGATCCACAAGGATTCCGGCCTAAGGTCTGCTAAAATCAGTTTTTCCCGGTATCGTTGGGACCGGAGCAACTTAATTAATCCCCAATGGCATGCCAAAGTGACACGATGAGCGACGCTGAAAAAAATGAAAAAAACAACGCTCGACAGTCCCGCGGCCCGTTTGACCAGTCAACCGATGGGAAGACCCTACGAATTCTAGACGCGTCGATCAATCGAGCCTCCGAAGGTTTGCGTGTCGTTGAAGCGTATTGCCGAATGGGTTTGGGCGATGCTTTCTTGTCCAGCCAACTGAAACAATTGCGTCACGATTTGACGGCGGGTTGTGCCGATATCGATTCTGTTTCGCGGCTGCAATCGCGGGATAGCGTCGGTGATGTTGGGCGAAACGTTCAAACGGACTCCGAATATGAACGTGCCGACTTCGAAAGCTTGATTCGGTCGAACATGTCCCGAGTCCAACAGGCGGCTCGAACGATCGAAGAGTATTCAAAGTCTCATTTTGCTAGCGTTGCCAGAGCGGTCGAACAAGTTCGCTATCAGGCTTACACGATTGAGAAAGCAGTTTTCAGCGCGGCCTTCAATCGAACACGATTCGAGGAGGCTCATCTTTACGTGTTGGTCGACGCATGCGGCGAGCGCTGCGGATTTTCAAAACTTCAAACGTTGGTTGGCGGATTGGTCGAAGGGGGCGTCGATCTAATTCAGCTTCGTGATAAGTCGTTGACCGATAGCGAACTCGTTGCCGCTGGAAAACTCATTGGTTCGATCACAAAAGAATCAAAAACGCATTGGGCCATGAACGATCGCGCCGATCTTTGCGTCGCGGCCAGTGCAGACGGCGTGCATTTGGGCCAAGATGACCTCACGGTTCACGAAGCTCGTATGCTTCTTCGCCCGAACCAATTCATCGGCGTGTCGACTCATTCAATCGAACAGGCTCACCAAGCCGTCATCGACGGAGCAGATTACATCGGTGTCGGGCCGGTGTTTGAATCGCAAACGAAGTCTTTCGATTCACACGTCGGCGTCGAGTTGGTTGCCGAAGTCGTTAAAGAAATTTCTCTTCCCGCGTTTGCCATTGGAGGCATCGATGCAACGAATGTTAACGATGTAATCGCAGCGGGCTGTCGACGAGTCGCCGTTAGTTCGGCAGTTTGTAACGCGAAGGATCCCTGCGAAGCCGCCCGAGATTTCTTGAAGACACTTGCCCATTGAAAACTTGACGCTCCGACAATGTCGCTCGGTTCTCCGAAGCGATAGCGTGCGGGGTGCAACGTGACACCTGCCACAACATCATCTCAATCGAAAAGCGTCACATCGGCCCGCTACCAGCTCGGTGAGCTTGGCGACGATGTCGGTTCTCCGAACCGATAGTATGCGGATTCGAAAGCGGTTGCGTTGTCCGTTTGAGAATTGCCTGCCGGGCGATATCGGCTTGGAAAGCTGAACTACTTTTGCGCATTTAATTGCCAGTTGTAATCCAAATAGCCAACCGAAAACTTGCCCTTTGAAACAAGCGTCTTCGCATTTTCAGGAAAGTAGGGAGCGATCGTCTTGATTTGCTTCGTTGTCGAATCACCAAAGTCTGAACCGAACCAATTCATAATCTCGCTAAGGTTCAGCTTTGAATTCTTTACGTCAACTTGCAAGTTTTGAGATCGCGAAAAGAAATCGGTTGTGTTGGTGACTAACTGATTTTCTAGTTGGTCCGCGGTGTAAGCCTTGTTCAGCAACCTCGGACAACCGATCGACGCACAAACGATCGCAAAGTGGATACGTGGCTCGTTCATCTTTCTAAGAACTTTATGTTCGATGTCGTCTAGGTTGATCCTGGAGTTGCCTGAGTACAAATGCAAATTCTTCCAAATGTTGTAGCCGAACAGTTTTGCGGTGTGATTGCGAATGCTGGTGGTCGGGTAGACTCGTAAGATGCCTTCGATCGTCAATGCGTTGTAGGCGTTGATCCAAAAAGCCAACTTGGCCGCGTCAGCTGCTTTTGCGTTTGGATTGGCTTTGCTGAGGTTTTCAAGATACGATTTCAACGTGTCGCGATCGGTCTGGTTTTTGTGCCAAGCCCGATAGTCGACCATCCCATTTTCATTGACGTACTTTTGCAACAGTGCGTCGAATGATTCGTGACTGATGTCTTCGATCGAAACTTGCTGGTTGGCAGGCCATTGTTTTCCAGCCAGTTCGTCGGCATTGGCTGGGGCTAACAGTAGAATGGTCAGCAGGGCGGCTTGAAGCAATTGGTAGAGATGAAGTTGGGAGAGGTGAAGATTCATGTTCTTGCTCGCGAGATGGTCGAATGATTCTTTGACGCTGCTGATACGCGATTCTTACTGACCTTTGTTCGGGCACGACAAGTCGAATCAGTCAAATGGACGCTATCTGTTAAGAATTGAACGCTGAATTGAAATAAAGTCATGATCGAAATCGAAAAAAAATACCGAGTCTTAAACTTTGACACGATTCGGAGCAAATTGGCTTCGGGAGACTTTGATGTCATGGGCGACGCAAAGCCAGAATTTCAGTCTGATGAGTATTTCAATCATCGACAGTTGCGATTCGAGTTAAAGGATATCGCGCTTCGCATTCGACAGGTCGACGACAAGTTTGTTTTGACCTTCAAGGGGCCCAATCAGGACGCGACGACCAAAATTCGCCAGGAAGTCGAGGTGGCGTTTAACGAAGAAGATGCTGGCAAGATGTCGAAAATGTTTGTGGGAATGGGAATGCATTCGGTGGCCAAAGTTTGCAAGACACGTGACACGATTGCGATCCGATGGCAGGGAAGTAACGTGGAAGTGTGTTTGGATACGGTGGATGAAGTTGGTTGTTTCGTGGAATTGGAAATTGTTGCCGAAAGTGACGATGAAGTTTCGGCCGCAAAAAAGAAACTCGAATCGCTTGCCAGAAAGTTTGGGCTCGAAGGCTCCATCACGACCAGCTACCTTGAGATGTTGTTGGAAGCTCGCGGTCAACTGTGATTTCGTTTAACGTTTAGCCGCATTCGTCGGCGTTCCGCACTTCAAAACGCCGGCGCCTCCGGCTAGACGTTAAACAATCGAACGAAACCCACCAAGCTCAGGAAACATCGTGACCAAGATTCAATCAATCTGTGAATTCCTCGACCAGTTCGCTCCTACTGCGCTCGCCGAAGAATGGGACAACGTGGGCTTGATACTTGGCGATCCATCGCGTGAAGCATCGAACATTATGACCTGTCTTACGGTGACTCCCGAAAGCGCCACCGAAGCGATCGAGAACGAAGTCGACTTGATCGTGTCTCATCATCCCCTGCCCTTCTCTGCCACGAAACGAATTACGACTGATCGCACACCGACGCGATTGATCTGGGAACTCGCCCAAGCCGGCGTTTCAATTTACAGTCCGCACACGGGATTCGATTCGGCAGTTGGCGGCATCAACCAGATGCTTTGCGATCGACTCGGGATTGCATCAACTGCTCCTTTAATTCCCAATCGCAAGAATCCAGAGATGCCTGGAGCCGGACGGATCGGGAAATTGTCTTCGCCGATCACATTGCGAGACTTCGCCGAGAAAATCAAAGCGGACTTCGAGTTGCCGAGGCTGCAAGTCGCTGGTGATCTTGATGCCAAAGTTCAGCGTGTTGCAACGGCTTGCGGCAGCGGCGGATCGTTTCTGTCCAAAGCCGTCGCTCGTGGAGCGGAGTGTCTTGTGACAGGCGAAGCAACTTTCCATTCGGTTTTGGAGGCTCGAGCCAGCAATGCCGGATTGATTTTGATGGGGCATTATTTCAGTGAGCGATTCGCCATCGAAGTCCTTGCGGAGAAGATGTCTGCCGAGTTTTCAGACGCAAAAGTCTGGGCCAGCGAACGGGAATACGATCCGATCCAATCGGTTTAGGGTTTTGTCTGACGCAGTCAGGTACAAGCCCGAAGCGCAAGAGCGCAAGCGAGTGAATTGACCAACATTACCCTCCCAGAGAGAG
>CAZORS010000037.1:0-9400 GCA_964582025.1 uncultured Pirellulaceae bacterium
CTCACTTCGACTAAGGACTGGGGGCAACTGGGGGCCGGATTCGAGCTTGGGAAGTCAGCAGGGGTTCTGTTGCAGCGACTGGGTGAAAATTCTTGGCTGACTTTTTTTCGCAACGAAGTCGTCGAATCCGTTCGGTGGGGTGGTAACAAAGAAAAAACGGTTACGCTTGGGCCTAACGGGCCAAGACTTTCGCCTCGCGGTTCGTTTGCAGAGTACACAGAAAATGTCGCCGGAAGATGTAACAAGTGGGAGCCCGGGGACTTTGCCGCCGTCGCCTCGATTCGCAACGAGTTGTGGAAATCAATGCAGTCGTCAACAGCTAAAGAGTCAAAGCAGTTACTTCGGCGAAAAGGCTACCAGGATTTGCTGATTGCGGAGTTAAACCATCGCGTTCGAAACACGCTGGCGTTGGTGCGTTCCATTGCAAGACAGACGAAGAGCTCCTCTGATTCACTGGAGCAATATGTTGAAATGCTTGAAGAGAGGATTTCGGCGTTGTCTTCAGCGCACGATCTGATTGGTGGAAGCGGACTGCAATGGGCAAGAATTGACGATCTCCTGCGGGCGGAACTCAAACCGTTCACGCTCATCGGCGAAAAAGTCACGATCGAAGGAGAGGGAGCAGCAGTGCGAGCTGACATCGCTCCGATTATGTCCCTGCTCTTTCACGAGATAACTTCCAACGCAGTCAAGCATGGAGCCTTGGCGGGTGAATCGGGGAAGTTGAAGGTCAGTTGGTTTGAAGATGCCGGTGGAATCTTGATCCGATGGCAGGAAACAGGTGGTCAGGGGATCAAAGAACCCCAGCGACGCGGATTTGGGTTTGCGCTAATCGAGCGAGCATTGCCTTATGAATGCAACGGAAAGTCATCTATCAAGTTCGCGGAAGACGGACTGTGCATTGAGTTTTGGCTTCCGGGCGAAGCGATCGATCGTTTGGCTGAAACACAGCCTAGGCAAGCCATCAAAGTCAAAAAAGAAGATTCAAAAGGCGGCTGGAATCTTGGCGGTATCAAATCAGTTTTAGTGGTCGAAGACAATCTTGTTTTGGCGATGGAGGTTGAACGTCAACTAGTTAGCCTTGGACTGGATTCAGTTGATACAGTTCCCAGTATTGAACTTGCTGTCGAAGCAATCGACCGCGCGAAATACGATTGCGCAATTCTCGATATCAATCTAGGTGCTGAAACAAGTTTTGAGATCGCGTCCAAGTTGCTTGAAAAAGGAACGCTGGTCGTATTCGCAAGCGGCTACGACAGTAAATATGAACTTCCCAATGCGTTGGCATTGGTGCCGAGAATTGTCAAACCAGTCAATCGAGTCGATGTTGCCAATGCGATTGTGCGTGCGCGGGAAAACCAATGAGCGTAGCGACGATTCTACTTGTTGAAGACGATCGGCATATCGCCGCTCACTGGCGACAGGCAATGGAAGAGTCCGGCTATCGGGTTATTCATGAGACCACGGCCGTTGGGGCGATCGATGCTTTGGAAGATTTGACGATTGACCTTGTTGTCACCGACATTGTTTTGGAGTCCCCGGATGTTCAGCTGGACGACGCCGGAGGTCTCAAGGTTATCTCTTACATTGCTTTAAACGTTGATCCGCAACCAAAAATTATCGCCACAAGTGGCCTGAATTCCAATTCAAGTTTCGTCGATCTCAATTTCAAAAAGATGAGTTCAGTTCGGGCACTTCGTAAACCGGTCAAGGTCGAAGTGTTGCTCAGCGCCATCGGTGAATTGCTTTCTGAAAAATCAGATCGTGATGCATTGATGGGGCAAAGCCCGGAGGTGGAGGCGATACTTGCTGATCAAGCACGTACCGAAACGAAGCTTTGATCGACTTTGGATTCCAACCGGGCGATGGTGGAACTGCTGGGTTCAAACGATGGAGTATGGGATTGGGAGCTGGGCTCTGAGTCGGTTACCTATGCTCCCGGCTTTCGTAAATTGCTTGGGTTTGAAGGGGATGACACGCGAGGACTGCCTGACTACCTCGAATCATTTGCCAGTCGGATCCATGAGCAGGAGCGACAGAGCGTTTGGGCTGCGGTTAATCTAGCGCTTCAATCCCGGCAACCGTTTGTGCACGAGTTTCGGCTGCGGCACAAAAACGATGACTACGTTTGGGTTCGCTGTCGTGCATCGGCAAGTTATGACGAAACCGGCGCTGCGATGCGGATGGTGGGTTCGATCTATGACATTACTTCCCAGAAAGAATCTGAACGTCGAGTCAAGGAAGTCTTGGACGAGCTTCGGAAACTCAATGCGGAATTGAACCAGTCCAATCAGGATCTCGAACGGTTTGCTTTTGCGGCATCACATGACTTACAGGAACCGCTCCGTGCGATCAGTGGCTTTGTGCAACTTCTACAGCAAAAGTACGATGGCCAGTTGGACGCGCAGGCGAAGGGATACATCGACAAGACGGTCGAAGGCGTCAACCGAATGGCTCAAGTCATCAACGGTTTGCTGAATTATTCTCGCGTTGGAAACGAAAGCATCAACTTTGAAATGGTCGATTTGGATCTCGTGATGAAATCGGCGCTTGGTAACCTCAGTGAATCGGTCATGCAGACTTCGGCCACAATTGACGTCGCGGAATTGCCAACAATTAGTGGAAGTCATGTCTTACTTACGCAGCTGATGCAGAATTTGATCAGTAACGCAATCAAATACAAAAGTGCTAGGCCGCCAGAGATTAAAATCTGGTGCCGGTTAACGGGGGGCGGCGTCAAGCTCTACTTCGAGGACAACGGTATCGGTATACCAGAAGACTATAAGGAACAGATTTTCGGTCTATTCAAGCGGTTACACCACCGAACTGAGTATCCCGGTACGGGACTTGGGTTGGCAATTGTGAAGCGTATCGTTGAGCGTCACAAAGGCACCGTTCATGTCGAAGACGCAAGAAGTGGTGAGGGTTCTCTCTTTATTGTAGAATTGCGGCATTGAAGTTTGCCCAGCTTCTGAAAAAATAATTTGCAGTTTGGTTAGGAAATGGAACTCTGGCCAAATCGTGATTTTTATCCGCTTCATTGACTGGGAAAAGTGTACGATCAGTTCCTCGGCTTCCTTGAATTCCTCTTTCCTCGATATCGCAATGAGCAGCTCTACCAAACCGATTGAAGTTCTCCTTGTAGAAGACAGCGTAACCGATGCCGAACTTGCGCTTGAAGCGCTTCGGCAGGGTAAGCTCAAGAACACTGTGAATCACGTTCGTGATGGCGAAGAGGCGATGCGTTATCTGCACAAGGAAGGCGAGTTTGCGGATGTGACTCGTCCTGATTTGATATTGCTGGATCTGAACATGCCCAGACTTGATGGGCGGGAAGTGCTTAGGAGAATTCGTGACGACGAAAGTTTGAAAGTGATTCCGATCGTTGTTCTCACAACTTCTAACCAAGATCAAGATATCCTTGAGAGCTACGGGTTGGCGGCCAACAGCTACATCGTTAAACCCGTGGATCTCAATCGATTTTTTGAAGTCGTTCAAGAGATTCAGAACTTTTGGGTTCAGGTCGTCGCGTTGCCCCCAAAATTAGATTGATGCGACAGGTTTAAGTGAACCAAGTGCTAGGAGCGAAATTCTTTTCGCAACCAAATCAAAGTATATGCCGCTGGAGAAGCAGAGTTGATTGACACGAAGGACGCACCCATGTTTGTTGTAGGGATCGGAGCTTCGGCTGGTGGTCTCAAGCCGATCGAAGATTTTTTCGATCACATGCCTAGTAATACTGGCATGGCGTTCGTTGTCGTCCAGCATCTTTCGCCAGATTTCAAAAGCTTAATGGATGAGCTACTGGCACGCCACACGGAGATGGCGATCCACAAAGTGGTCGATGGAGTTACCGTCGAGCCGAATTCGATCTATCTGATTCCGCCCAAAAAGAGCATGGCAATCGAGGGCGGAAAGCTGTTGCTGACAGATAAGGAGGTCGACGGCGGCTTGAGTCTTCCGATTGACGTGTTCTTTCGTTCATTGGCGGAGCAAGTAGGTGATAAAGCTGTTGGCATTGTTTTGTCGGGTACCGGCAGTGACGGTTCGCGCGGGATTAAAGATATCCATGAAGCTGGGGGGTTGGTGCTTGTGCAGTCGTTGGAGACGGTCGTCTTTGATGGAATGCCTCGAGCCGCGATCAGCTCAGGCATTGTGGACCTGATCTGTTCTCCCGATCAAATGCCGGAGCGGCTAATCAGGTACGCCAATTCCGAAGACCGGACGGCGTTGCAGCAAACGGAATTCCCTGACGAAAACGGATCGCCGGGCGAAACAGCCATGATGCGAATTTTCAGGATGTATCGGCAGAAACACAATCTGGATTTTTCCCTATATAAACAAGCTACGATCAAGCGTCGGATCGAGCGAAGGATGCAGTTGGCTGGAATTGGTGACATCGACTCCTACGTGGATTCGCTGGGCGGCGATTCGGTAGAAACGGAAAACCTTTATCGTGACTTACTGGTTGAGGTCACGCACTTTTTTCGCGACCCGGCCGCTTTTGAAAAGATTCGTGACAACGTCCTTCCCCAACTCCTTGCTGACAAAGAAAGCGATGAAGAGATTCGCGTGTGGGTCGCGGGTTGTGCGACTGGCGAAGAGGCTTATTCAATAGCGATTTTGCTATACGACGCGCTTCAAAAAGCAGGGTCTGATCGGAAGTTTAAGGTCTTCGCCACCGACGTGCACCGAAAATCGCTGGAGGTCGCCAGCTCTGGATTTTATCCTAGCCACGCACTCGATAGCGTTCCCCAAGAGCTGCAACAGTATTTTGAAAAAAACAATGGGATCTGTAACGTTCGACGCGATATCAGGCAGAGAGTTATTTTTGCCGCCAACGATTTGACGCGTGATCCTCCTTTCACGCGGCTGGACCTTATTACTTGCCGTAACGTTTTGATTTACTTGGAGCCTCAAATCCAGAAACGTGTCGTTGCGATGTTTCATTTTGGATTGCGAGTCAATGGAACTTTGTTTCTGGGCCCCAGTGAAACGGTGGGCGATCTCTCGAAAGAATTTGAAACCGTTGATCGGCATTGGAGGATCTATAGCAAGC
Organism: uncultured Pirellulaceae bacterium; assembly: GCA_964582025.1. GTDB lineage: Bacteria > Planctomycetota > Planctomycetia > Pirellulales > Pirellulaceae > Mariniblastus. Next base: position 5,060 of record CAZORS010000037.1, read on the forward strand.
GACGCGACGTCCGACTGCCTGAATCGACGCAGCTGCCTTTGACTCCGATGTTGGGAACGGTTGTTTCTGATCGCCAGTCCTCATCCGTCGTTTTGCCAAACGCGGTTTCGTCCACCCCAAGGCAAGTCTGGTTGAACATTGCCTATGAAGACCTGTTAGCAAAACATGTGCCGCCGAGCCTGTTGGTCGATGAGTATTATGAGTTGGTGCACTGTTTCGGTGAAGCCCGGAAGCTGCTTTCACCCCCCGAAGGCAAGCCATCCAACGATGTTATTAAGATGTTGGAGAAGGATTTGGGGGTCGCCGTCACTGCGGCGCTGCACCGTGCGAAATCGGAAGGCATTCCTATAACCTTTAAAGGCGTCCGCGTAACGGTCGACGAAGACGACCAGCGTTTGTATCGCGTCACGGTTGAGCCCTATCGAAAAACGGATCGTTCGCTGTATTTGATTTCACTTGAGGAAACCAACAAAGCCCCACTTATTGATCAGGTTGTAGAAGAATTTGACGCCAGCCACGGACCCAGCCAGCGAGTTGAGCAGCTTGAGCGGGAATTGAACTACACGCGCGAGACTTTGCAGGCGACGGTGGAAGAGCTCGAGTCGAGCAACGAAGAGCTGCAGGCGACCAATGAAGAGATGGTTGCGTCGAACGAGGAACTGCAGTCCACCAATGAAGAACTCCACAGCGTCAACGAGGAGCTGTATACCGTCAACGCAGAGCATCAGGAAAAAATTACTGAGTTGACTAATTTGACTGTCGACATGGATAACTTGCTCAACAGCACAGAGATCGGCACCATTTTTCTGGACGAGAACTTTGCGATTCGCATGTTTACACCGTCGATCACGGCGGGCTTCAATGTCCTTGAGCAAGATATTGGACGTTCGATCAATGACATTGCCTACAAGTTGGATAATCCAAATTTGCTGGCCGACACCGCCGAGGTACTCTCCTCCGGAGTGCCGATGGAATCCGAAGTCTGCGGGAACAGTGGTAAGATTTACTTGCAACGTATCCAGCCCTACAAGGACGACAAAGGGGAAGTCGCGGGCATTGTGCTCACACTGACAGATATTACGGCAATCAGGGAAGCCGAATTTGCCCGTTCGACGATGCAAACGCTGACGGACATAAGCCAGGAGTTGCCGGACTTTGCCTACGCGGTTTCACATGACTTTCAGGCGCCGCTTCGCCACATCAGCCAGTACACTCAAGTCCTCGAGTCTGCGATTGAGGCCGGCGACGAAAAGGATATCAAAAAATCATCTCAGGTTATCAAGACCAGTTCCGAAACCATGCGGACAATGATGGAAGGTTTGTTGGCTTATTCACGAATTAATACGCAAGGCGGTCCGCTTGAAAAGTTGGATCTTGCAGCGCCCGTTTACGATGCGATCCACAACCTTCGAATCGCGATTGAAGGGGCGGGCGCAGAAGTTGTTGTCGAGCCCGACTTGCCTGAAGTTGTTGGTGATTCGCGTCAACTTCAGGAACTGTTCTTTCAATTGATCGACAATTCGTTGAAGTATTGCTCTGATGCTAAACCCGTGATCAAGATTGGTTGCGAAGTCGAAGATGGCGTGGCAACGGTGTCTGTTTCCGACAATGGAATTGGCGTTCCAGATCGCGATAGCGAGCGAATTTTTTCGATCTTCAAAAGGCTTGGTTTCAAGGAGGAGGTGCGAGGTGCGGGCGTTGGACTGGCGATTTGTCGCCGAATTGTCTTGCGTCATCAGGGCCAGATTTCTCTGGTTGCTTCATCGGACGCTGGCTCTACGATTCAGTTTGTTCTTCGAACTCCCATGCTGATTGAGCAAGTGCCACAATTCGAATCAGTAAAACGTCAAATGTCAGCTAAACAAAAAGAAGTCTGATATGCCTGTTGATCTTGGAGAACCCGAACCTGCAACGACCAGTGATGACTCGGCGATAAAGTTTGTCGTTGGGATTGGTGCTTCAGCCGGAGGTCTCAAGTCGATTGAGAGATTGTTTCGAGCGTTGCCCATTGGAACGTGCAGTTCTTTCGTCGTCATTCAGCATCTATCGCCCGACGCCGAAAGTAGTATGGAGGACATCCTTAAACGCTACACCGATATGTCCGTTATTACCGTTGAAGATGGAATGCGACTTGAGCCGGACAAGATATTTCTGATTCCGCCGGGTAAAGAGATTGAGCTTGAAGGTTCACGATTCACCATGTCGCCGCTTGATCGTGAACAGATTGGCAGGCCAGTTGATACCTTTTTTCACTCTCTAGCGGGGAGCTACGGGGCACTCTCGATTGGAGTTATCTTGTCTGGCACCGGAAGTGATGGGGTTGAAGGTGTAAAAGCCATTCATGAGGCTGGAGGAACAACGATCGTTGAGTCGCTTGACACGGCACAGTTTGATGGGATGCCACGCAATGCGATTGCGACCGACATGGTTGACATGGTGCTGTCTCCTGAAGAAATTTCACTCTGGTTGAGCTATCAGTTTGAAACTCCAAGCGTCCGTCCTGATCCAATTGGTGATGTGGTCAAATCGGAACTAACCGGTATCAGTCTGATATTTTCTTTGCTGGCCGAACGACACGAGATCGAATTTTCGTTCTACAAACCGGCAACGGTTGCCCGCCGTATCGAGCGACGTCGGATGATGAGTCGTCAGTCATCGATTCTTGACTACGCGGAATTCGTCAAAGGCAACGTGGAAGAACTGGATTTTCTCTATCACGATTTGTTGATTGGGGTGACGAAGTTTTTCCGAGATACAGAGGCGTTTTCGCGGCTTGAGAGTCTGGTCAACGAAAGGATTGCCGATTTGCCCGAGGATGAAGAGTTTCGTATTTGGTGTGCAGGCTGTGCAACCGGCGAAGAGGCATACTCGCTCGCGATGCTGTGCCACGAAGGTTTTGAGAAAGTGGGGAGAGAACCTCGTTTCAAGATTTTTGCCACAGACGCTCATGGAGGCAGTTTAGAATCTGCATCTCGCGGAGTCTATCGTGCCAGTTCGATGGAGTACGTAGGAAACGAGCGGCAAAAGAAATACTTCACTCAGGATAGTAAAGATCAGTTTCGAGTCAGTGCTGAATTGCGACGAAACCTAGTGTTTGCCAGACACAATGTCGTCGAGGATCCTCCGTTTACCAAAATAGACCTAGTGACGTGCCGCAACTTACTCATTTACCTTCAAACTAAGGCTCAGTTGCAGGCGATTTCCGCGTTCCATTTCGCACTGAAGGTCGACTCGCTAATGATGCTTGGATCCAGCGAATCCCCTGGGCAACTGGCTGAGGAATTTTCAGTCGTTGATGACAGTTGGAAGATCTATCAAAAGATTCGCAACCTGCCGGGATTGACGAAGCCTAGTCTGGATCTGCCGCCCTCATTGTCCACACGGCCTCGCCGACTGGTCAACTTACTCAATAACGATCAACCTGAAACGCTTAGTTTTACGGGGCTTCTGGATGGTTATGATTTGATTCTGAGGGAGTTTATTTCGTCTGGCATCATGTTGGATGATAAAAGGAACGTCTTACACGTTTTCGGTGATGCGAATAAGTATTTGCATAGTAGCTCCGGTCGGTTCACCGGCAGCATCGTGGATTTCATGTTGGGTGAAACAAAGACCGCAATGGCAGCGGCCTTGATTCGAGCAGAATCCGAAATCGGCAAGCAGATTGTGTTGGAAGGCTTGCGTTTGCCGCTAAGCAATGGTGATCAAGACATTGTCGACGTGCGGGTTAAAGCACTGCCCGGTCATTCGTCAGGTGCCTTCATCTGGTTTGTGGCTTTTCAACCTTCCGATTCTGTTTCGCCAGACAACGATGCAGAACGAGAGAACATTAAAGTCACCCTTGCCAGCGATGCTTACACGGCAATGGAGAGTGAACTGCTTTATACAAAAGAAAGCCTCAATGCGACGGTCGAGGAGGTTGAGACCAGCAATGAAGAACTTCAAGCAGCCAATGAACAGCTTCTTGCTGCCATCGAAGAGTTACAAAGCACCAATGAGGAATTGCACAGCGTCAATGAAGAGCTCTATTCCGTCAACGCCGAGAATCAAAGGAAGATTGTCGCGCTCGAAGAGATGACGGATGATGTCGACAACCTTCTCGCTAGCACTGACGTGGGCACAGTCTTTCTGGACGCAGAAATGCAGATTCGAAAATTTACCAACGCCGCTTCGAAGTACATTAAGTTGCAACCGGGCGATGTTGGACGACACATCACGGACTTTGCAACACATGTCATATGTCCCGACCTATATGATAAAATTGAAGGGGTGATTGCGGGAAGTAAACCTTACTCAGAGAATGTCTGCGAGAAGACGAAGACGACATCGACATCGACATCG
>CAZORS010000037.1:9500-31310 GCA_964582025.1 uncultured Pirellulaceae bacterium
CGACATCGACATCGACATCGCGAGTTCTGGTTCGAGTGATGCCCTACTTGAGCCATGGAAAAATTAAAGGAGCGATCGTGAATTTTATCGAGCTAAACGAAAACAGGTTTGGTGAGGGGGTATCTGATGCTTGATGCACGCCAATGCGATGGAAGTCTCGTGGAACTCAATGGGTTTAAAGTCCAGTTCCTGTCAGCCAAAAGCTGAAGCTGCTTTCTGCCGAAAAAAATTGAACCAACTTTAAAACATAGATGTACGGAAGAACATGGGAACGCAAAAAGGACTGCGTAAACAACAAGACTCTCCCCAGAAACTGGTTTCAGAGTCTTCGTTTAGCTCGGCAGAAACGCAAACTGGTAATGACCTACCCTACACGGGTCCTTCCTCTGGGATTTTTGTCGTGGCCATTGGTGCTTCGGCGGGCGGCGTTGAAGCCTTAGAGGAGCTCTTTACGGTCATGCCTGAAAAGCTGGGTATGGCTTTTGTCGTCGTTCAACATCTTGCGCCAGATTTCAAAAGTCTGATGCCACAAATCCTCGCGAGGAAAACGGGCATGAGCGTGCAGCCGATTGACACGGAGATGCGATTGGAGGCTAACCGGGTCTACGTCCTCCCGAATGGCAAGGGCTTGAAAGTGTTCAATCGAGTGCTGATTCCTTTTGATCAGCCGAATTCCGATAAAGTTCAGAAACCGATCGATAATTTCTTTTGCGGGCTGGCCGCGGACGTTGGAGAGTCGGCGATTGGCGTTGTCCTCTCCGGGACAGGAAACGATGGGTCGCGAGGTATTCGGGAAATCCATGAAGCTGGCGGGCTGGTTATTGCGCAAAGCGAAAGATCGGCCAAATTCAACGGTATGCCACGTTCGGCCATCAACACGGGCATCGTTGACCTGATTGCGACGATCGATGAAATTCCGAATTCCCTAATTCGATTCAGTGGCCTTGCCTCCGGCGATGGATCTGCAAAAAAACGTCAATTCGCTCAAACGTTGGATGCTGAAAAGCGGATTCACCAACTGTTGCACAAGCAATTCGGAATTGACTTCGAGCAATACAAAACAGACATGTTTGGTCGGCGAGTTGAACGCCGTATGTGCTTAACCAAAGACGACAATATCGAGAAATATCTCAAGCGTCTGGAAGTTAATCCTTCGGAATTGGAGCAGCTTTATTCCGATCTGTTGATTGGAGTCACCGAGTTTTTTCGCGATCCCGAGGCATTCAATGAACTCAGCTTGAGGGTCTTGCCTGCATTGCTTGATGCAGCGGCTCCAACGGGCGAATTTCGAGTGTGGATCGCACCGTGTGCTTCTGGTGAAGAAGCCTATTCAGTGGCGATTTTGATCGATGAACTTCTGGCTCATCGTGACTTCAATCTGGACGTGAAGATATTCGCCACCGATGTCAACGAAAGCGTAGTCGACACTGCCAGCAGCGGTATCTATCCGGAAGCATGCCTGACGAATGTTGGTTCCCAACGTCGTGCGAAGTATTTCAAGAAAGTCGATGAAGGGTATCAGATCTGCCGTGAACTGCGAAAACAAATCGTTTTTGCTCAGCACGACGTGCTTCAGGATGCGCCGTTTACCAAACTGAACCTAGTCTGTTGTCGCAACTTGCTGATCTATTTGAAGTCGGAAGCTAAACGAAAGATTCTTTCGCTGTTCAACTTTAGCCTGAGAGATGCTGGAGTTCTGTTCTTGGGTCCCAGCGAGTCGCTTGGTGGGCTTACCAATAAGTTTCGGCCGATCAATGAAAGGTGGCGATTCTTTCGCAAGATCGCTCCGGTGCGATTGTCTTCGGTGGAAATACCAGCGACACCTCCGGCGCGGCTGCGGACTGCTGGGAATCGCGCAGAGCGACAATGTTTACCGCAGTCTGAGCTGCTCAACGTTTACGATTCTTTGCTCAGCGAGCACATGCCTCCCGGGCTGTTGATCGACGAAAACAATCAAATCGTTCACATCTTTGGAGCAGCGACACAGTTCCTTGAATTTACGCAGGGCCGACCAGCCAGCGATTTTTTCGATCTTCTTCCAGCGACTTTTCGCGTTGCTGTTGCCAACGGAATTAAGCGTGTGCGAAATGATGGCAAGCCCGTTGCCTATCCGGGTCTGAAGCTAGAATTGGAAGGTGAAACGAAGACCTATAACATCACGATCAAACCTGCTCTATCTAGTTCAACGATAGGAACCTTTCTGGTCTTGTTCGAAGATTGCGAGGTTTCGAAGCTGGATCCTGCCGATGTGACGACGCTCGACAACGGAACGGCAAGTCTCGAACGAATTCAGTTTCTTGAAGAACAACTGCAAAGCACTCGTGAAAGTTTGCATGATTCGATTTTGGATTTGAGGTCTGCTAATGAAGAGATGCAATCGACCAATGAAGAGTTGATTGCTTCGAATGAGGAATTGCAAAGCACCAACGAAGAATTACACAGCGTCAACGAAGAACTCTTCACCGTCAACTCGGAACACCAGCGAAAGATCACCGAGCTGACCGAGATGACTGACGACATGGAGAACCTGCTGGACGGTATTCAGGTTGATACGGTGTTTCTTGATCGGGAACTCAAGGTGCGTAAATTCACTCTTGGTATCGCCCAAACCTTTCGTCTGATCCCTCAAGACATCGGGAGGCATATTGATTCATTCAATCACGAACTTCAATACGATGACATCGTGGGTCTGGTTGCGTTGGTGTTGGAGAGGAAAAAAGTTATCGAGGAAGAGGTCCAGGATAAGCACGGCAAGTGGTTCCTGATGCGAGTGTTGCCGTACAGCTCGAAGGGGCGAATTGACGGAGTGTTGCTAACGCTGATTGAGATCACCAAGATCAAGGAAACGGAACGGCGGCTTGCTGAACTGTCGGAAATTGTCCAAGCCTCGGATGATGCGATTTTCCGAATCGCCCATGATGGTTCCATTCGAACTTGGAATCGAGGGGCTGAGAATCTTTTTCTTTACGACACCAAGACGATGATAGGCAAAAACATCACGGAGTTGACGCTCGACGGAGACAGCACTTCAGTCATGGGTGATGCTTTGAGCAAAATGTTTTCTGGTGAGCAGACCGATCACATTGAGCTTAAAGCACTTCGGCGTAACGGAGAACAGATCGACGTACATCTGACGATTTCTCCGATTTACCACTCCGACGGGAATCTCGATGGTGCCTCGATTGTGCTCCGCGACATTACCAACCAGAAAGTTTCAGAAGAATTGAACCGACAAGAAGTGCAACGTCGTGATCAGTTTCTAGCAATGTTGTCACATGAACTGAGAAATCCAATCGCGGCGATCGTCAGTTCACTTGCTGTATTGAAGAAGTCGCAAAACCAAGAAGCCTTGGATGTCATTCGGCGACACTCAACGCATCTTTCGTCGTTGCTTAGTGACTTGCTTGATGTGTCGAGGATTACACATGACAAAATCAAACTCGATCCTAAACTGCTCGATATTGCTGCTTTGGCTAGTGAAGTCACCGAAAGTATTGAGTCACGCTTGCAAGGCAAGGGGCAGTTTCTGACGGTCGACGTCACAGACGACCCCATCTTTGTAAAGGCGGACAAGACACGTATCGTTCAAGCCCAAGTTAATCTGCTCGTTAATGCGTCGAAGTACACGCCCGAGGGAGGGAATATCGTCTACACGATCCGTTCCATAGATGACCAGGCAGTCATTACGATCAGTGACGATGGTGAAGGCATGTCTGCTGAACTTTTGAAAAGAGTTTTTGAGGTTTTCGTACAGGCCGAACAGCCGCTTGACCGTGGACAAGGCGGTATGGGACTTGGATTGCCGCTGGTGCGAATGATCGCGACCTCCCACGGAGGGGAAATTACAGGCGCCAGCGATGGATTGGGTTTGGGCAGCGAGTTTGTGCTCCGGTTGCCTTTGACCAATGAGAAACCGACGACGGGCAACGAGTCGCTGTCTGAAGAAACCTACGACTTTTCTGATTCTGATCTGTTGCTCATTGAAGACAACGAAGGCGTTCGCAACATGACGGCTGCGTTCCTCGAATCTGAGGGATTCACGGTGCGTACGGCCAGCAATGGCGTGCAGGGCATTGGATCTTTTCGATCTACTCCTGCTAGTGTCTGTGTTGTTGACATTGGGTTGCCAGACCGAAACGGATACGAGGTTGCCCGCGATATACGCAGCCAACCGCAACAACCTGACCTTCTGATCGCGCTCACTGGCTACGGTCAGGAAAAAGACGTTGCACTGGCGATGGAAGCTGGCTTCGATTTGCACCTCACCAAACCCGTTGATCTCGAAGAGTTGGTCGCGATCATTGGAACCAAACTCCAGTTAATTGAATAGCGAACAGCGGAATTTCCCGAATGGACAACGCGGTGAGTTTCGATCACTCGTTTGTTCGGTTAATTTGATGCATCGTTTCGATTCGCGTTTCTCTATCGCCGATGGTTCCTTTTCGATTCGTTTCAAAGAGTTTGTCGACCCGGTCGCTGCACTTGATCACGACCAAATTAAGAAACGACTGACTTGCACATTCACGGAAATTTCTTTGCGGAACAAGTCAGGTAGACCGTAGATCGAATTGCTTGAAGTTGCACGAGTGTTTGCGCAACAAACCTATAAGGACGCATTGTCGGGTTTACCCTTTTGGTGAGATAGCAGGAGCTAGAGGGTTCGCCCTTCAAAATCAAAATTGAGTTTGTTTTTTCGGTATTTCCTCGCCAAAAGCAAGTTCGATGCAGCAGCCTGGTAGTTTATCGCTCGTGTTGACAGAGGTTTTGAAATTCTTACATTGCTTTACAAGCCAATGAGGGCAGTAAAAAGCATGGAAGCTTAACCGTCGGTTGCGACTCGCAATCGACATCGACCTAAACTATGGAATGGAGACCAGCTATGCTTGTTCTTACTCGTCGCACGGATGAAACGATTGTCTTCCCAGAACTCGATATCAAAATTGAAGTTCTTCAAATGAACGGCTCCAAGGTTCGAGTCGGCATTGATGCTCCTATCGAAATTAAAGTGCTTCGTGGCGAGTTGTCATCGCCCGACCAAAAGGAGAAAGTCGCCAAGAAGATTCTTGTTGACGCCGAGGGGGCTCACGAAATTCGCAATCGACTCAACACCTTATCGGTGGCGGCTGGGTTAACAAAAAAGCTCCTTAGCCAAGGCAAAACGAACGTCGCGGCAAACATTCTCAGTGATGCCCTCGATAGCCTTGCCAGCCCACCAGCGGCTTCCAGCAAGCCGACTGTTTCTCAACCGACTAAAGTCGGCCCGAGAGCTTTGCTCATTGAAGATGCAGCCAACGAACGTGAGATGTTGGCTGGCTTTCTCCGACTACATGGCTACCAAGTGGACACCGTTGTCGATGGCATCGAGGCGATTGATTTTCTTGAGGACAATGAAAAGCCTGATTTCATTCTCGTGGACATGAATCTTCCTCGACTCAATGGTGCAAACGTGATTCGTAAGGTCAGAGCCAATCCTGGTTACGACAATGTCGAGATCTTCGCAGTTAGCGGCCACACACCCGATAGTGCTGGCGTGGATGTAAAAGAGAATCGAATCGCAGACTGGTTTCAAAAGCCGCTTCAACCATCTGGACTAGTCGCTTCGATCAATCGCCATTTGCATCCGACATGTAAGTCTGAGGTTAGCGTCGTCGGCTAAGTGGTGAACTTATGGCAGTTTCTTGAAGTTGTTTCGAGTTGAGTTTCTTGCGTCGATTTGTTGCTTATGTTCGATCAGTTTTGCAGGCGACCGCATTTTGAATTGTGTGGGAAATTTAAAATCAATTGATCTGACGTAGGCGGGACGCGGTGAAGCTGGGATAAGCAGAGCGTTGCACGATGGATTGTTTTCCTCGCCGCACAGATCACATTGAGGAGGGCATACCGAATTGAGTATGCCCTCTTTTTTTTTGTGCCTTCTGCGTAACTCCAAATCTAGACTGGACTCAATGCTATCCTGTCGGCGTTGCTGCTTTCATCAACAAAGCACATAGCATCGCACCATAGGTTCCCAATGCGTAACCAAGCACTGCCAGCAAGACACCGACTGGCGCAAGTGACGGATGGAAGGCCGCGGCCACAACTGGAGCACTCGCCGCGCCGCCAATGTTGGCTTTACTACCTACGGCAAGGAAGAAATAGGGAGCTCGAATCAGCCAGCCGACCAGAAACATGAGGCCAACGTGAATCAGCATCCAAATGCCGCCGACCAAAAAGTAGCCCGGATATTCCGTCAGTGCATTGATGTCCATTTGCATGCCGATGACCGCGACCAATATGAAAATGAATACGGTCCCGATCTTGGAGGCCCCTGCCCCTTCATAGTTTCGCAGCGGCGTGAATGAAAGAAGAACGCCGATCGTTGTCGAAATTACGATCAACCAAAAAAATGCGCTGCCCAAACCGAGGTCTTTAAGGAAATAGTATGGTGATTCTTGGGCAACGCCTGATTCTGGTGTTGTCCGCGAAATCAGATCGCCAACGTAGCTGGAGATTTCGGCTCCAAGAAAGTGTGAAATCGCTGTTGCGCCGAAACCGATCGCTCCCAGAACCATGAAGTCCGTTGATGTCGGTACTCGAGCAACTTTTTTGCTGAACGTCTCCATCTTCTCCTGAAGCCGTTTGATACTCGAAGAGTCCGCTTTGAATATTCGGTCGATCGCATCGGCTTTGCCCACGCCAAGCAACAGGAACATCATCCAGACTTCGGCCACGATCACATCCACCGCAATCATCACGCTGAAAAGTTTGTTCAGACTCGTTTCCATTGCCGGCGTCGGATTCTCCGGGCTCATGTAGACGACTTGCATCGCGGCTTGGTTCGCCCCACCACCGATCCAGCTTCCCGCGACAGTGCTTAGTCCACGCCAAACTGCATCCGGGCCATCAACTCCGACGATGTCTGGTGCAACGTAAGACACGATCAGGACGGCGATTGGGCCGCCGATGACAACGCCAAAGGTTCCGGTCAGGAACATGATCAGCGCTTTGGGTCCAAGTCTAATAATTTCTTTCAGGTCGATAGATAACGTGAGGAACACGAGCGTTGCCGGCAGCAAGTATCGCGTTGCGACATAGTAAAGATTTTTATTGTCATGGTCGATCAGGTGGAAGAAAGTCAAAAGCGATGGCAGGAAATAGCAAACCAACAGCATTGGAATGACTTTGTAGAACAGTTTGAACGGCCGGAATTCACTGTGGGAGGTCCAAAAGATCAATCCAAGCATGACCATCAGCATTCCGAACACGATCGCGTCGTTTTTGATTGGAGCTTGGGACTTTTCTTTTTTGAGTGTCTTTGTCAGCTCTTTGACCAAAGATTTATCATTCGGGAACGAGCTTTTGAGAGTCCCGATTGCCGTTTCCAGTTCCGCGGCGTGTTGGTCGACGTCGGCCTCGGGCGAAGCTGATGTGTTTTGCCCGTCGGTCGCCGAAGTGGACTCTTGCCCAAGCGCTACGTCGGGCGACCCAATGAATACTACGCAAAAAAGGCAAGTCGCCAGAGACGTTGTTAGCAGTCGCGAAAAAAGGAAGCTGTTCATGTTGCCGCGTACTTATGAAAGAGGAAAATTGGAACCGACCAGACATTTGAATTCATTGCGGCACATTTCGAAACCTCTTCTCATTTATCCTGGCAAAATGAATGGTCCCAAAATGATACTCGTTTATGTGGCCGGCTGTTTACGGGTAATGTTCCGGATAAAACAAACTGAAAAGATCAAGCATTATGAAAATTGTGATACCCGGCGGAAGTGGGCAAATAGGAATGATGCTCCAGAGAGCCTTCGTTTCGACGGGAGATGAAGTTGTTATTTTGAGTCGTCGCAGTTCCGATGAATCGACTCGCTGGGACGGTAAGACTCGTGGGCTTTGGGCAAGACATATTGACGAAGCTGACGTCGTAATCAACTTAGCCGGTCGCACAGTGAACTGTCGCTACACCGAAGAGAATCTGAAACAGATGATGGACTCAAGAGTTGACTCGACGCGAATTGTCGGAGAGGCGATTGCCAGTTCAGCGACACCACCGAAAGTTTGGTTGCAGATGAGTACGGCGACGATTTATGCTCATCGCTTTGATGCGGCCAATGATGAGGCTTCGGGAATCATTGGAGGCAGCGAACCAGATGCTCCCGCCTACTGGGCCAGAAGTATCGACATCGCGAAAGCTTGGGAGTTGGAACTAGAGGCCGCCGAAACGCCCAGCACTCGCAAAGTTGCTCTCAGAACGGCGATGGTGATGTCGCCTGACAAGGAAGGAGTCTTCGATGTGCTTTGTGGGCTGACTCGAAAATTTCTGGGCGGGCGAATCGGTTCTGGAAAGCAATACGTTTCTTGGATTCACGAGGCAGACTTCGTTGCCGCGATTCGTTTTCTGATTGAGCGCGATTCTATTTCTGGGCCGGTCAATTTGTCGGCTCCCAATCCGTTGCCGCAGTCTGATTTTCAATCTGTTTTACGAAAGTCCTTGGGCGTTGCGTTTGGGTTGCCGGCCATGAAATGGATGGCGGAACTCGGAGCCGTTTTCATGAAGACGGACACGGAGCTAATTCTCAAAAGTCGTCGCGTCGTGCCGAGGCGATTGTTGGATGCCGGGTTCGAGTTTCAGTTTTCGAGTTGGGGTGAAGCTGCAGAAGACTTGGTTGCTGCGAGCACAAAAAAAGACGCAAAGAGCTGATCACTCTTTGCGCCCTATGGTTTTCGCTTAAGTAGCGGAAGTCGTCGAGACTTTCGACTTAACCTATTTCTTTGCCACACTGCTTACAGATGGCTTGTCGAAATCGAAGTCGAAGAAGCGAAATTCGCCGGCGGCGAGGTCGAACTTTTCCCTCCGGGTCAGCGTCTTGCCATCGCGTACAACCGAAACCTCAACGGAATAGTCATCCCATTTTCCGGACTTCAGTTTCTGCGTCGAGAACGAACGGTAGCTTCCCTTGGTTGACGTTTCCTTGCCATCGATGATGACTTTTGCGTCGTCAGGAACGTTCACAACGACTCGCGTTACAATTGGATCGAAGTTGAATGCGACTTCGTTTGACTCACCGCCTCGCATCGTGACGACACGTGCTTTAGTGACTTCTTTACCATCGACATCGGAAACAACTTTGACGCGGTAGCGATATTGTTGGCCGCGAATCAGGTTGCGGGAAACGTAACTGCGGAGCGTTCCGTCGGTTTTCGTCAATTTGTCATTGATGTAAACCCGTGCATCACGTGGAACACTAAGGCTGAGAATCGCTTTTCCGCGTGGCATGTAAGCCGAATCATCTTCATCTTGAGCGCCGAAGCCGTCAGCAGGAGTCGGTTCGGAACCGCCGCTGCCGGGGAGGTCGAATGTGTCCGGTGATGAGTTGATACTGTCTCCACCGGAATCCAATTCGACTGGAAGTCCCATCGGAGTGGGCTCCAGCATTGGACCCGTGATCATCGCGCCGTCCATCATCGTCGCATCGGTTGAAATTCCAAGTTGTCCCGATTGCGAACCGTAGTAGCCGTAGTCCAATACTGGAGCACTGGTTTCGAACTGGGCGGATGGAACAGAATTCATGTACGAAGGTTCGGCAGGCAAGCTTCCGATCGCGAATCCTGAATCAACATAAGCTGAGACGCTTCCAGCGGAGCCATAACTTTCACCAGAGATGATCGGTTGTTCTAGCAGATTCGTGAATCCGGAAAACGATCCTGAATTGACGAGCGGCATTGATGAGACTAAACCTGATCCACCACCGTAAGTTACAGGCGCAGAAACAAAAGATTGGTCTGACAGCAAAGAAGGCGTCGCAGCAAAACTTCCGCCTCCGCTGCCCCAGCCCCCGTTGCAACCCCAGCCGCCACTGCCGCCGCCGTTGGAAGCGTAGCTCCCTCGACTGCCCCAGCCGCCATTTGAACCGCCGCTGCATCCGCCAAACAACACGGACCGCAAAGGCCGTCGATCAATGACGTCAGCAAGTCCGCCACCAAGATTGGCAAGTCCGTCGCCGACTCGACTTCCGACTCTTGATAGCAGGCTTCTGATCGGCGCGTTACTGAACAGACCGCCGCGGCATCCGCCCATGCTTCCTGAAGATCCACCGCTACCCCAGCCTCCTCGAGAGCTACCCCAACTACCGTCGGCGTTAGCAACTTCGCTGTTGGCGAAAGTGAACAAGCAGGTAATGGCAAAGATCAGTAACCAATTCTTCATTCGCGAAGAATCACTCATTTTGGCTCCTCAAGTTGATGTGTGGACAGGTTGTCCAAAGCAAGATTTAGGCACCGGATAAGTTTGCCCAAGCCACCCAGCATACCAGCGAGAGGAGTCAATTCAAGCCGACAGAAAGGCAATTTCACGGCAATCAAGGGCCAGAAATCCTCCAAAACAGCTGTCCCCGAACGAGGGGGCTACTCGTCATTCCTATAATGCGTCACATGTGTGGCGTGAATCATTCGACAGGAGATACAGATGGCTAAGGTTTTGTTTGTTTATCGCGAGCCGCCCATGGATCATGCGAAAGTTTCACCGGAGCAAATGCAACAAATGATGCAGCAATGGATGACTTGGATTCGAGGAGCGATGGATGCTGGCTGGATGGTTGCGGCGGGCGACGCACTGCAGCCCGAAGGAAAAGTAGTCAAAGGTGATTCCGTGATCACCGATGGACCTTTCGCCGAAAGCAAAGAGCTGATTGGAGGCTACTCTGTCGTAGAAGCCTCAGATCTTGACGCGGCTTCGAAGTTGGCGGCCGGTTGTCCGGCGTTTGAAGTCGGCGGATCGGTCGAAGTTCGTGAACTCATGAATGTCGAAATTCCTGAATGAGTTTACCAAGTCAGAATTCGGACGACGGCGACGATTCATCTGACTCGTTGGTTGAACACTTTTTCCGGCATGAGCACGCGAATCTAGTTTCGGTGCTCAGTCGGGTATTCGGGCTGGCACGTTTGGATCTGATCGAGGAGACCGTTCAGTCGGCGATGCTTCAGGCGATGAATACGTGGAAGCAAAGAGGACTACCCAAGAATCCGGCCGGATGGATTCATCGCGTTGCCAGAAATCGAATATTAGATGAACTCAGACGCGAAGAAGTTTTTCGTCGCGCGATGGCCGAAGTCGCGATTCCAGAAGAGGCACCGGAGCAATTGGTGCAACGTTGGTTGGAAGGAGCCGATCTTTCTGACAGTCTGCTCAGGATGATTTTTGTATGCTGTCATCCCATGCTCGATCGCCATTCGCAGATTGCACTCGCGCTAAAAGTGCTGTGCGGTTTTGGCGTTCACGAGATTGCTCGTGGTTTGTTGTTGAAACCGGAAAATGTCAAGAAACGAATTCAACGTGCCAGAAAGAAGTTGGCCGAAGAATCGATTGCGATTGAGTTGCCCGGTCCCGAAGAGTTGCAAGTTCGATTGTCTGCAGTGCATGATGCGCTCTATCTGATGTTCAATGAGGGATACAGCACATCCCGCGGTGCGGATCCGATTCGAGACGATCTCTGCGAAGAAGCGGCTCGGCTCTGTCACTTGCTGTGCGCTAGCAACGTCGGAAACCGGACAACGTTCGCACTTTTGGCGCTTATGCTATTTCACGGTTCCCGATTGGAGTCACGCACCGACGCGGAAGGACAAGTCGTCCTGTTGGAAGATCAGGATCGGACGCGTTGGGATCACGATTTGATTTCGGTCGCCGATCAATGGATGCAAAAAGCTGGCTTGCCAGAGAGTCGTTTCCATCTCGAGGCAGGCATCGCGATGTTGCATTGTCATGCTCCCAGCATCGAAGAAACGGATTGGCAATCGATCATCGGATTGTACGATCGACTCGCCGAGTTTAATGCTTCGCCGCTGTATCGACTGAATCGCGCGATTGCGATTGCTCAATGCGGTAACGAATCAGATGCGATGCGAGAGTTGATTTTGCTTGATGAAGGCAAAGAGATTGACGACTCGATTCTATTGGATTGCGCGATCGCGAGAGTCCACCAACTTTCGGGGGACAACTCGGCGGCGACGGATCGATTGTTGCAGGCGTTGTCTCGCGACGTTGCCGAACACGAGCGGGAGCTGATCAAGCGGAAACTTGCGGTGCTGTAGGGAAGCCATGCCTTGCAATCAGGGTTCACAATACGAGCCCGACGCGCAAGAGCGCAAGCGAGTGGTTTTGGCACGCTGGGAAACCACTCCCTCGCGCTTCGGGCTTGTATCAAGTAGAACGATTTCAAAGACTACCATTGCATAGCGAGCGTGACCCCGACTACTTTGGCAAACCGGTCCAATCCCAAATCTCGTACAGCCACGGTTGCACCCAAGGATTCTCCATCGAATACGCAGCCGACAATCCACTCAAAACCATCAGTGCACAGCAAACGAATCGTCCGTTGCGAGTTCGTCCCAGCCACTCAACGATTGGTAGCATGCAAACCAACCACAGCGGCGCCAGCCAAAACAACCAACGAAGCGCACTTGTGACACCTCCGTAGTTTCGGTCCATTGCTGGTCGGTAGATGATGTAAAACGAAATCACGACAGCCGTCAGCACGATTGTCATTAACGCGAACAACCGCAATGTCATTCGCTGATTACCTAGCAAACAAAACATCCCGGCGAATGAAAGAATCCAGATAGGAGTCAGAGAAAAAACTCCGTGATGACCAAACAGACAATGGAAGGCATAGAGCATCTGATCGGGTTGACCGCGGTCGACTTCCGATTTGTATTCAGCACGCGACGCCAACCAGTAGCTGTCTGGAAACTCGTACCAGTTGCTCCATTGATGAACCGAAAACTTGTCGGATCCTTTTTCGTGCTGGATCGCGTATTGAGCATCGCTTTCTCGATCTCGTACGACCCAACGATCAGTGTTTTCTGGAGTGCTGGGCCAGTCGCCCTCGACAATGATCGGCAATGTAAAATTCAATTCAGGGTCCGACGCGGCAATCGAGCTTCGGAATTCATCTGGAAGTTTGCCTTCTTGCAGAGCCTCCTGATGTTCTCCAGAAATCGTGCACACGATGTCTCCGTCACCGCGATGCATGTAGGGAGACTTCCATTCGCCGTGTGCGAGGAAATTGGTGCCAAAGAAAGCTGCGACAACGACCGCGACGCCGGGTAGGAAGCCAACGATTGCCTTGATGGGCGATCGCACGAGACAGAATGCACCAACGATGGCCAGAAACGATAAAGCCGGGAGCTCGTTCGCTGCAGCAAAAGCCGCAAACAAGCCGCACAGAAAAAAGCAGAGCCCGTCTGTGCGTTGTTTCCAGAGGATCCGGCAAAGAAAGTAAGACGCGATCATAACGCTGATCGCTGCCGGCAAATGGTTGTTTAGCGTCACACTGAACGTTGAAAGGTAAGTGCCAAATCCTGCCGCCGCCAACACGTAGTAGCGACTCCAGTCTCGAACCGGCACCCGATCAATTAGCTTCGCCAGAAAGAACAGAAATACTCCCCACGGCAGAACGTTTGTAAAAAACAAAATGATTCGCGGCACCCATAGCGACTGCTCAGTGATCTCCATTCCAGTTGTGGCTTTTACCGCTTTGTAAACACCTGCCACCATCGTCGGATACAACGTGGGCTTGCTGGAGTAGGTATGCATGTAACCATCGGCGCCGATGTGTCGGACTTGATCGATCGTGCTCCATTTGATTGGCTGTCCCGGAGCCGCGACTTCATCGATTTCGTAGACGTTGTGATCGCCAAGTGCTCGCACGGTTGCCCAGCGACTGCGATCGTTGGCGCTGTGAAAGACGGTGTCTCCTTCGGCGTGCCAATTTTGAACGGTCATCACGCGTCCACCAACCATTACTAGCGAGCATGCAATAAAGATCCAGTAGATCGACCAATGTCTTTGTTGGCAAAACGCTGGAAGTTCAGTTGGGCAGGAGTTTGTGGCGTTGGCCATGGTTGCAACGTTTTTTTGGTTAAGGGATTTCGACATCACCCTCCCTTTGGGAGGGTCGGAGCCGAAGCGACGGGGAGGGTGCGGATGCAAGAATCATGCAATCACAGACTGGAAGCCTATGCCACCTATTCTTCCCGTTCGGAAATTGAATACGGTGTCTGCGTTGCGGTATTTTTCGCAACGATCAACTCAGCGAGAAACCCCATGCATAATAGTTGAGCACCCAGCAGGACTCCACCAAGCGAATACAGCAAAACGGGACGTTTGTGGACGGGGTCCCAGTCTTCGAACATCGTCATCCGCAAAACCCAATATATCGACATCCAAACAACGCCCAAGAAGCCGAGCGAAAACGAGATCAGGCCAGCAAAGCCCAGTAAGTGTTGCGGGCGATTGTTGTAGCCGGTCAAGAAGCTGACGGTCAGCAAATCGAGGAATCCTTTCGGAAGGCGTTTCAAACCGTACTTCGATTCTCCAAACTGGCGAGCCCGATGATTGACGGCGACTTGGGCGATTTTGAACCCGCGAGAGGCAGCCAAGACCGGGACGAATCGATGCATCTCGCCGTAGAGCTTCACTTCATCGAAGACTTCGCGTCGATAAACTTTAAATCCGCAATTGTGGTCCTGAAGTTTTACTCCCGTCAGCCAGCTAACGAGTTTGTTGAATACTTTTGATGGAAGAGTTTTGCCTAGTGGATCGTTGCGAACTTTCTTCCAACCGCTCACCACGTCAAACCCTTCGTCTAGCTTCGCCAGCAAGTTGGGCACTTCCGTTGGATCGTCTTGGAGATCCGCATCCATCGTCACAATTAAAGGATTCTTGGTCTCTTGAGCTCCGGCACGCAGCGCCGCGGCCTTGCCAAAATTTGATCGGAAACGAATCGCTTGCGTTGACTGATGGTCGCGACAAAGCTGTTGGATCTTTGGCCAAGTCTGGTCCGTTGAGCCATCGTCAATGAATACGATTTCGAAGTCGTATCCATTTTTTTCGCAGTTTTCAAGGATTTCTGAGTGCAACTGCTCAATCGACTCCTCTTCATTGAGAGCCGGGATTACGAACGAAATGGCTTGCTTCATAGGTTATTCTCGTGAAATGCCGGGGTCGAGTCTCTGTTGCGATTGGTTGGAGATGCTGGCGCTTTTTTAATTCGCTATTTCCTGAAAGGTCGATAAACGACTAGATTAACTGCTGTCAGAAAAAATATATTGATCTGGAGCAGTTCCATGAAGGAATTGATGGTAACTCTACTCTTGTTGACATGGACCGGGATGGTCGTGGCACAAGACAACAATGATAGCGGATTTCAACCGAAAAGCGGAGCGTCAGACTCACGTTCGTTCGGTAGTGGCAGCGCCCCGTTGGTTCCAATTGTGTCGGGCGATGAGTCCAGCCGAACCGGCGGTGATTTTGGTCAAAGTGATCGCCAGAATTCGCGAGCCCGAAGTGCGTTTCCCACACAAAGCCGAACACAGCCGACGTCGGGCACGAGTTCCATGTTGGATTCGCGAAGAACGGTCCAAGACAGCTTTCCGACTCGGACAACGCAATCAACGAACCCATTATTGTCCAGAACCAACTCTGGAATTGTTGATAAGACGTTGGCTCCCAAACAACCGATTGCTTACCTTGGCCTTCCCGCCAATGCGATTGGCGACTTACAAAAGTTTGGTAGTGTAAAAGCTCTCGTTGACAGTCGCTTCATTGATCAAATCAGGATCTCGGATCGCAACGTGCCCAAGGTGGGGCCAATTCGGCACATCACGCCAGAGTTGCGGGGTGACACGCTTGTCTTTAAATTCGATGCAAAACAGCTTTCCGAAATCGCAGAATACTCCTTTGAGTTCGACGTTCCGGCGTCATTAAAAGGTCGGTATCGATCAGCGACGATCGAGTATCCGCCAGCACTTAACCGTCTTTCGAACGGAACGTCTCAGGCCCAAACGGCTGGGAATCCGTCGTTTCAGTCCGAAGATAATCGTTGGCGGCTTGCCGGTGTAAACGATCCACGTGAGCCAGTTCGAACGGATTCATTCCAAACCGATCAACGCAATGCGGCTGCTGAATATCAACGAGAACTCGACCGTCAACGTCTGGCTCGTGATCAGTGGGAGCGAGACAAAACGGCGTCTGAGAATGCTGAACTTGCAAAGAAAGCAAAGTTTTACGAAGACGAAGTTGCTCGCATGCGTTTAGAACAGCAGCGACAACAGATGCAGCAGCCGGTGACGCAGCAAGCTCAGCCGAATCTATATCCACTTCCAACTCGATTCGCGGACCAGCGTTATCTTGCTGGCCAAACACCGACGCCAGTTGTTCCACCTGCGGGCTATACGACGTACCCTCAACAAACGAATCCGGTTTATCCGGCAGCAGATCCCAACGCGACTGCGACGGCGGCCTATTTGCAAATTCAAAACCAAAGAATGAAGCAAATGGAAGATCGCGTTGCACAGATGAGCAATGAAAGTCAACTTCTAAAAAATGAGTTGCGAAACGTCAACGCTGAGAATCGTGAATCGGTCAATAGGCTGTTCGATTATCGAAACGAACTTGCTCGCAACGATTCAAATGTGGATCGTCGACGAACCGAAGCGGAAGCTCCTGCCATGAATCGTCCAATCATGGCGATGGGCGGAAACAAGCGATTGGGCAACGATAGCGTTGTTAACCGAAGCGATGTCGGTGCGGGTGAAACGGAAACGAAACGCGGCAGCACTTGGTCCAATGAGATGCTGTTGTTGTGGTTGATGTTGCTCTGTTCTGTTGGACTGAATCTGTATCTCTGGGCAATTTCCAGAGGCTTCTACAGTCGGTACCAAGAACTTGCTGACGAACTAAGAGAAACATTTACGGCAACGGTTTAGATGTTATTCTGCCCGTCGTCGTGAATGATTCCGGCTTATATGCCAGCACATATCGCTATTTACTATTTCGCCTTAGATCGACAAAATACCAAACACGAAATAAACCCTGCAGGTATCTCGGCAAAGGAATGTCGATTGACCCGTCAGGATTCATTCACGCCAGCAAGGGA
Source organism: uncultured Pirellulaceae bacterium (assembly GCA_964582025.1). Classification (GTDB taxonomy): domain Bacteria; phylum Planctomycetota; class Planctomycetia; order Pirellulales; family Pirellulaceae; genus Mariniblastus. Next base: position 26,408 of record CAZORS010000037.1, read on the forward strand.
GTGCTGAAAGTGACGATTCAACGTATCTTTACCACGTTCATGGTTTTGGGCCTTACGGTCCTAGCATTGAACGTCAATTCTTCAAACGCTCAAACCAAAGTCGCGCTTGTCGATGTCGGAATGGTTTTCAAGAACCATCCGAGTTTCTCGCAGGAGCTTGAGTCGCTCAAATCTGAAGCGGACAAGTTCAAAGAAGAAACACGCCAGATGCAGGCGGCTTTGATGGAGAAAGCCGGAGTTCTCAAGAACTACCAGCCTGATTCTGACGAGTTTCGCCAAGCCGAGACTGATTTGGCAAAGGAATCAGCCGCTTTGGAAGTCCAGCAGCGAAGCAAACTGCGAACGCTAATGGAACGCGAAGCCAAGCTGCATTACGACACGTACATGCAGATCAAGTCGGCCGTTTCGACTTACTGTGAGCAACGCGGCATTCAGCTTGTGATGCGACACGATGCAACTCCGATGAAAGCGGATCAGCCAAGTGCGATCATGCAAAAGGTCAACGGAAAGATTGTGTTCCATCAACCGAACAACGAAATCACTCAGCAAATCGTCGCCATCGTTGCGCAAGGTGGCCGCTAAGGCGGTTGCGGATTTGTTTGGTAGGCGCGGACCGCGAATGCCTTGGCTTGGTTTTCTGTCGGAGAACTTCTTTGGGAACGACATCACGACTTCAAACGACGATTGCGAATGAAGTTTCAGTATCTGGAATCGGATACTGGGGCGGATTGGACGTAGTCGTTAACTTTCGACCTGCCGAATCCGGCACGGGAGTCGTGTTTGTGCGGACTGACATCGAAGGAAATCCGATGATTCCGGCACTGGTTCACAATCGAGTTCAAAGTCCTCGTCGTACAAAGCTGGTCTTCGGCGAGCATTCGGTGGAGATGGTGGAACATATCCTGTCAGCATTGGTTGGATTGCAAATCGACAATTGCATTGTCGAAGTCGATCGAACCGAAATGCCCGGTATGGATGGATCGAGCATCGCTTTCACGCGAGCGCTTCAATCGGCCGGACGCATTGAACAGGATCAACCACGAAAACAGATTGTGCTTCACACGCCAATTCGTATCGAGGAAAAAGGTTCTTGGGTGGAAGCGATGCCAACGGCGAACGAGTGTTTCGAATTGGTTTACGACGTGGACTACCCAGACTGTGCTGCCATCGGAAAGCAACATACACGATACAAACTTGATCGATCGACTTACCAGCAGCAGATCGCTCCGGCGCGGACGTTTGTGCTTGAACACGAAGCCGAACTTTTGCGTCAGCAGGGTTTGGGGCAACGGGTTTCTTACAAAGACCTGTTGGTGTTCGATGACGACGGTCCAATTGACAATACACTTCACTTTGAAGACGAATGCGGACGGCACAAGATTCTGGACATGATCGGAGATCTGGCATTGACCGGCTACGACATAATCGGAAGAGTGCATGGCCACAAGAGTGGACACCGACTTAACTCTCAGCTTGCGTTTGCAATCCTTCACCAGGCTTTCGACTGCGACAGCCTTGACAACATCAACCGTTTTTCAGCATAGAGACCCGTGGACATTATTCCTTTTGATAAAAAAGCTCGGGAAGCCAGGCAGAGAAAGCCCATGTCACCGAAAATTTCCAACTTGGCTGTCGTCGATCCGCGAGCTCAAATCGCAGACGATGTCGAAATAGGCCACTTTTGCGTCGTCGGACCAAAAGCAAAAATCGGACGCGGCACGGTTCTGATGAACAACGTCACGATCGATGGCGATGTTGAGATCGGTGAAGAGAATGTGATCTCTCCAAACACCGTCATCGGCGGTGCTCCTCAAGATACCAGCTATCGCGGCGACGAAACAAAGGTCGTGATCGGCGACAGGAATATCATTCGTGAATGCGTCACGATCAATCGAGCGACGCTTAAGGAAGATGGCTACACCCGCGTTGGAAGCGACTGCTACTTCATGGGTAGCGTTCACATCGCACACGATTGCCGGATTGGCGACAACGTCATCATCGGACATGGTTCGTTGCTTGGCGGCCACGTACACGTCGATCACCATGCAACACTTTCCGGATCGGTCGCGGTGACGCATTACGGAGCCATCGGAAGCTATACGTTTGTCGGCGGTGCCAGTCGAGTCCTGCAGGACATTGCACCGTTCATGTTGGCTGACGGAAATCCAGCTCGACCCCGTTGTATTAACATCGTGGCACTGAAGCGAAACAACTTCGAATCAAATGTTATCGACGCGCTCAACGAAGCCTATCGATTGCTCTATCGAGCACGCGTTGGACTCGATAGCGCTCGTGAGATTATGAATAGTAAAGGCGATATGCTGCCTGACATTGAATTGCTGATGGACAAGTTGTCTGTGTCCCAAGCAGGTCGTCATGGTCGTGGTCGCGAACGAAGGAGAAAAGCAGCGTGAGTCAGTTGCGAGTCGCAGTTATCGGAGCCGGAAATCTCGGCCGAATTCATGCCAAATTGTTGGGCGAACATCGAGGCGTTAACCTAGTTGCCGTCGCAGATCCCTCTCCAGAAGCCCGCGATCGAATTTCGGAAACAGTTGATGCGAAAACGATTGACAGTTATCAGGAGTTGATCGGGCACATTGATGCCGCTGTCGTTGCGACACCAACTCGATTTCACTACGAAGTCGCCCGTGACCTGCTCGAACACGGAATCCACACGCTTATCGAAAAACCACTGACCGACAGCGTATCGACGGCTCAAGATATTGTCAGAATCGCCGATCGAACTGGCTGCGTCGTTCAAGTCGGACATGTCGAACGATTCAATCCGGCGTTCGAAACTGCGATTGCGAAAGTTGGCACACCCAAATTCATTCAGGCAGCTCGCAACAGCACCTACACGTTTCGATCAACCGACATTGGCGTCGTGCATGATCTGATGATCCACGATATAGATCTGGTGAACTCATTGGTTGCCGGGTCACTTGTTGATACGCGTGCCATCGGATTCTCAATGTTCGGTGGCAATGAAGATATGGCTCAGGCTCGACTTCAGTTCTCCTGTGGTGCGGTGGCGAATTTGACCGCTTCACGGTGTAGTTTTTCTCCGGAACGAAGTATGCAGATCTTTGGGACCGACGGTTTCGCAAAGATTGATTTCGCTGAAAGTAAAGTCACGTTTGTCCAAGTGCTTTCGTGGATGAAGAATCGCGAGATTGACTTTTTTCATCTAACGGAATCCCAACAACAATTCGTTCGCGAAACGCTATTTGAAAACGTTTTGCCGATGGAAGAAGTCGTCGTCGAAAGAAGTAATGCGATCTTGCAGGAGCAGGCAGACTTTATTGCGGCGATTCGAGACGACTTGCAGCCTCGAATTCCGGCAAGCCACGGCGCTTTGGCGGTTGAAGTTGCTCAAAGCGTGATCGATTCACTCTCCAGTCACCGTTGGCAATCAGGGGCTGCCGATTCTTCAGGTCCCCTGCCCTTTGTCGCCGCGTCCAATGCGGGCGATCCGATTCCTGCAGAATTCTTCACAACGCCAGCCGAAATTCGACGCGCTGCCTAAAACAGATCTAAGTCAAGGCGCACAAAAAAGCGGCAGTGGAATCACTGCCGCAATCGTGCGTGTCGATTCGAATGCCGAGCAGACTAATTCGATTTCACGTCAGCCTTCTTTGCCTTTTCGCTTTGCCTTTTTTCCTTTTGTGGCAGCGAGAGCTTTCTTCTGATCGTCGGAGAAAGTGTCGGTAATCTCTTTTTTGATGTTGTCGAAAAGTGTGTTGCGTTCCTCGTTCAACGCTTGAACAGATTCTTGGTCTTCAGCAGAGAGTCCAATTTCTTCATAGGCGATCTTCAGAGCTTCAGGCCACTTGACGCCTTCTCCGCGAGCTTTCTTGACGGCAGCGTTCATCGTTTTGCGTTTATCTCGGTCGATGAAGCCGTCGATTTTTCGTTGCAGTGACTTCAGAGTTTTAAAATTCTCATCGACTAGTCCGGCAAGTTTCTTTTGCTGGTCTTCCGTCAACTCGACGGCTTCAAGGCCTTTAATTGCTCGTTTAGCAAGTCGAGTCTTCTGCTTCCCGGCGCCTTTCTTCTTTTTGCGATCCTGTTTTTGAACCGTTTTGTCAGTGTTTTTTTGAGTTGTGTCCTGCGCCGACAAACCCGTTGTGAAACACAACGCGCAAACGAGCGCAAGGATGAATGGGAGTTTCTTTTCCATCGAATCGCCTTTGATTAGAGGTTGTGTAGGTCGATATTTTATCTCGCTACCAATTCGATGTTTATCGTTCCGGTTTTATTGGGCAAGGTGCACCAAATAGCTAACAAAACAGGTGTTTCGTTGCGAGAATCGTCAAGCCAAGGGGAATCGTCAAGCCAAGTCGCGATCTTCAAAGAATACCAACGAAAGCAGCATCGCAACGGTCGAGTAGATCGCGGTGTAAACCAGCATCTCAGCCATGTAAGCAATCGGTACCGTGTTGTTACGACTAATCGCAGCTTGGATATCAAAGTGATCCAACACCGGCAGCACGGTGGCAACCAACTGCCCAAACACAACAACTGGCTCGAACTCTGCGAACGAAGACTGAACAATCATGGGAGTCAGGTGGCCGAGGACGTAGATCGAAGCACAGATCAGGAAGTTTGCCAGAATGCCCATTCGTGTTGAAATCGCGACACTGATTGCGACGAAGATCACGATCTCCAAGAAGCACAAAAACAGCCCTGGTGCGATGGTGAACGACTCAGAGAACGGTTGTGCCCAGTCGGTGAGTTTATTGGCACTCTCTTGGCCATCGTAAACGGGCTTGTAAGCGACCCAGATCATGAACCACAATCCGAGGACTAGGAACATCAAGGCGACCGACATCGAGATACCAGAGAATTTACCTAGAATGAACTGCCGGCGACTAACTGGTTTCGATAGAACCGTGAGTGCGGT
>CAZORS010000038.1:0-1502 GCA_964582025.1 uncultured Pirellulaceae bacterium
CGGATAACTTATAGTTCATATACAATTAAGTTGGAATATAACCCGTTTCCCATGCTCCGGCAACTTCAATGTCGATTTTTGCGTTAATATGGGAGGCCGCTTGGTTGCGATGAAAACGTTCATCGCGTGGCGGCGAGAGAAATTTTTGCTTTTTTGCGGAGCAGCGTTGGTGGATACAGGTCCGTTTTTACAGGAACTGGCGGTCGCGAGAGGGGTGTCTCTAACTGACCGAGAGTGGTTTCCTCGTTGGCTTAAACGATATGCAAATGACCAAGGAGTCGTCACTGATGATCCGGCGTTGGTGTTGGTAACGCCGGCATTGGCAATTGATTTTTCACGGGCACTTCTGGCGAAGGGCATCCCGGCGTGGCAGCGGCTGCAAGCTGTGCGGGCGTTGGTTGCTTACCAGAGCCTATTCTTGAAACAGCCGGTCGATGAGTTTGCACACATCGTTCACAAACTAAAAAAATTGTCAGGTGCGGAAGATCTTGATGGGCCGGTGCTTGATCAGGACGGAATTTCAGAATTGGTAGGGCAGATTGACTCGGACGAATCGCATTGGATTCAAGAGATGCGTCGAGTGCTGAGAATGCTGCACTACAAGAACGCGACAGAAATTGCATACGTTCAGTGGGTTTCTCGATTCATCAAATTTGTTGGCACTGACGAACTGGAGCGGTTTGGCGACAAAGAGGTCACTCAATTTCTGACTGAATTGGCGGTTGAGGGGAAGGTTGCCAGCAGCACACAAAATCAAGCCAAATCAGCTTTACTGTTTGTTTATGAAACGGTAATCGGAAAAGAGCTTGCGTTTCTGGACGCGGTCAACGCCAAACGCCCGGAAACGCTACCGGTCGTTCTAAGCCGCGAAGAGATTGCGGCGTTGCTTCCCAAACTTCATGGCGACCATCGATTGATGTTCCAGCTTATGTACGGGGCCGGGTTGCGACATAAGGAATGTCGTCGGCTGAGAATCAAGGACGTCTGTTTTGATGCGGGAACGATTTTGATTCGTGATGGGAAGGGAGCCAAAGATCGCGTGACGGTGTTGCCGGAATCAACGGTGGTTGGCCTAAAGCAGCGGATCGAGCGATCAACGGATCTTCATTATCTCGATATTGAGGAGGGGTTTCCTGAGGTTTATCTCCCGTTTGCAATGAAACGCAAGAATCCAAAATTGGCTTCGGAGCTTGGATGGAAATGGATATTCCCGTCAAGGCAACGACGACGTGATAAGCGAAGCGGTTCGGTTTGGCGGCACCATGTTAGCGAGCGATTTTTCGCAGCACCGTTCAAGAAGGCTTTGGGCAGAGTGGGGATCGTGAAGAACGCCGTTCCCCATTCATTGCGCCACAGTTTTGCAACGCACTTACTTGAAAGTGGCGCCGATGTTCGAACTGTGCAGGAGTTAATGGGGCATAAGGATGTTAAGACGACGATGATCTATTTACATGTGATGAACAAGCCGGGCTTGGCCGTCAAAAGTCCGGTTGATTCGCTTG
>CAZORS010000038.1:1602-31193 GCA_964582025.1 uncultured Pirellulaceae bacterium
TTACATGTGATGAACAAGCCGGGCTTGGCCGTCAAAAGTCCGGTTGATTCGCTTGCCCGAAAGAGCAGGAAAGCGTGACGTTGATATTTGCGTTTCGAGGTTGTGCTGCTGTCGCCACATTCGTGGCTTTGGATTTTGTGTGGGTTTGTTTCTGCGGGCTTGCATTGCTGGCACCACTTCGTGGCTACCCATTAATTCCGCGAAGTGCCCCCAGGGGAAGGGTGATGTTGAAGGCCCTATGAAATCACAACCTCAGAAGAAACGTGATGTTGGTGATTCACTCAACAAGGATTTGAGAAAAAAGACTTAGTCAAATTATTGACATAGTCCAGAATTAGGCTTACAGTATTGGACATGTCGAACGATCCAACTCAACTTCTCCGCGAAAAGGGCCTTCAGGTGACGGCTCAACGCGTCGCTGTGCTCAAAGCTGTGTCGTCGAATCCGCATTCGACAGCGGACGAAGTCGCAGTGGTGGTGCGCGGTGAAATTGGCGCGATATCGCGGCAAGCTGTATATGACGCGCTCGCAATCCTGTCGGAGAAAATGCTGATCCGGCGGATTCAACCCGCGGGATCTTCAGCACTCTTTGAAGATCGAGTCGGAGACAACCATCATCACGTGATCTGTCGAACCTGCGGCAAAACTGCGGATGTGGATTGCGCGAAGGGGTCGGCTCCTTGCCTTAAGGCGTCGAACAATGCCGGATTCGAAATCGACGAAGCGGAAGTCATCTTTTGGGGCACTTGCCCAGAATGTGCTTCGGCTGCAAAAACGAAATCTAAAAAGTAGCGATCCAATATTGCCACAAAATGAACCAGCCTGATTTACACAGGCCAAACCTTTCAACCCTTGGAGAGAATTATGTTAGCTCATCGATGGACTGCTTTTTGGACTCTCGCCGTCACGGCAGGATGTCTAATGGGAACCAGCGGCGAACTGTTTGCTCAGGAAAAGTCAAATTCGGAAGTTTACGTTGCTCACAACGACAAAGCTCCTCATGCCACCAAAGTTCACGGCGAGGATATGCCAGAAGGTGTAACTTGCCCGGTCACTGGGAAGACTTACACGTCTGCGAAAGTTGGTGGCGTGGCGACTACGGCGATTGCGGCGAAGCCGATGGCGACCAAGCTTAAGGCGCCTGAAGATGTTGCCTACTCGAATCGCGACTGGTGGCCGAATCAGCTTCGTTTGGATGTTCTGCATCAGAACGCTCCGGCAAGCAATCCGCTTGGTGCCGACTTCGATTACGCAGCCGAGTTCAACAAAGTCGACTTGGATGAATTAAAGAAAGACATCGAAGAAGCGCTTACGACGTCGCAAGATTGGTGGCCTGCCGACTACGGTCACTACGGTCCGTTCATGGTTCGCCTTGCGTGGCATAGTGCGGGAACTTACCGCGTCGCCGATGGCCGCGGCGGTGCACGTTCGGGAACGATTCGATTTGCTCCATTGAACAGCTGGCCTGACAACGGAAACCTCGACAAGGCTCGTCGTTTGTTGTGGCCGATTAAGAAAAAGTACGGAGCCAAAATTTCGTGGGCTGACTTGATCATCTTGACCGGAAACGTGTCTCTGGAATCAATGGGCTTTGAGACGTTTGGATTCGCGGGCGGACGGGCCGATGTTTGGGAGCCTGAGTCCGACGTTTATTGGGGACCGGAAAGTGAATGGTTGGCGGACAAGCGCTATAGCGGCGATCGTCAGCTCGAGAGTCCGCTTGCTGCGGTTCAAATGGGTTTGATTTACGTCAATCCTCAAGGCCCTAACGACAAACCGGATCCACTGGCTGCGGCTCGTGACATTCGCGAAACGTTTGGGCGTATGGCGATGAACGATGAGGAAACGGTTGCCTTGATCGCCGGGGGTCACACGTTCGGCAAGGCGCATGGCGCTGCTGATCCTGGCAAATTCGTTGGTCCAGAACCTGAAGCGGCTGGCATTGAAACGCAAGGCTTCGGTTGGGTGAATAAGTTTGGAACTGGAAATGGGGCTGATACGATCACCAGTGGCCTTGAAGGTGCGTGGACTTCGACGCCCGCCGAGTGGTCCAACGATTACTTCGACAATCTGTTTAAGTACGAGTGGGAGCAAACCAAAAGCCCGGCTGGTGCAACGCAATGGCAGCCAAAAGACGGTGCGGGCGATGGAACGGTTCCGGACGCTCATGACGCAACGAAGTCACATGCTCCGATGATGTTTACAACGGATTTGGCGTTGAAGGTGGATCCAATCTACGGACCGATTTCCAAGCGATTCCACGAGAACCCCAAAGAGTTCGAAGCTGCGTTCGCGAAAGCTTGGTACAAGCTAACGCATCGCGACATGGGGCCGCATTGCCTTTGCCTTGGAACGGAAGTTCCGGAGGCTCAATTGTGGCAGGATCCGATTCCGGCTGTCGATTACACATTGATCGGCGACGCAGAAATCAAATCGCTCAAAGGCAAGATCCTAGATTCCGGTTTGACCGTTTCGCAGCTGGTTTCGACAGCGTGGGCTTCGGCTTCAACGTTTCGCGGCACCGACATGCGTGGCGGCGGCAATGGAGCACGGATTCGTTTGGCGCCTCAGAAAGATTGGGCTGTGAATCAACCGGCTGAATTGGCGAAAGTCATCGAAGCTCTTGAAAAGGTTCAATCGGAGTTCAACGGAACTGCTGGCGACATGAAAGTTTCGCTCGCGGATTTGATTGTGCTTGGCGGTTGTGCGGCGGTTGAGAAAGCAGCCAAAGAAGGCGGCCATGATATCACCGTGCCTTTCACGCCTGGTCGCAACGATGCGACTGCTGAGTTGACGGATGTTGATTCGTTCGCGGTTTTGGAGCCGACGACTGATGGTTTCCGAAACTATCACACGGACGGACAGCGACGGCGTCCGGAAGAATTGCTGATCGATCGAGCTCATTTGCTGACGCTGTCGGCACCTGAAATGACGGTTCTGGTTGGTGGTTTGCGGGTCTTGGGCACGAATGCTGGTGGAACAAATGATGGTGTGTTCACTGCGAGGCCTGGCGTTTTGTCGAACGACTTTTTCGTGAACCTGACGGACGTTGGCACCATTTGGAAAAAGTCTTCCAAAGGGGAACATTTGTACGAAGGTCTGGATCGCGACACGGGCGATGTGTTGTGGAGCGGCACAGGAGTCGACCTAGTGTTCGGATCGAATTCACAGCTGCGTGCACTTTCGGAAGTCTACGCCGGCGAAGGTTCGGACGCGAAGTTCGTGAACGACTTTGTTAACGCTTGGGACAAGGTAATGAATCTCGATCGGTTTGACGTGAAGAAATAGAACGATTTCGATTCGATGATTAACTTAGGGGCTGCGAGCGTTTTGTTTGCAGCTCCTTTTTTTGATTGGTTTGTCGGTGTGGCGAGTGGTACGGCGGAACTTGATTGTGGCTTGGCCACCTTGGCCGATGTTATTGACGGGCAAGGTGCCCATCCTACGAGGTGATGTTGACGGGCAAGGTGCCCATCCTACGTGGGCCATTAGCTTTTGCGACAAAGGTGCATTCCGTCGCGGCCGCGATAGGTGAGCAGTAGCGAATTGTCTGCGGCTGCTGCTTGAAAGACGGATTCGAAGAAGTGTTCTTCGCCGGGCCAAGGAAAAGCAAAGAACAAATCAAATTCGTCCATGTCCACTCCGATTTCATTGAACACGTCATCTTCATGAGTTTCAACGTGTTCGACTTCGGAACCAAGTTCGACGATATCTAAGATGCCGCGGGGTACGAAACTGCCGCAGTAGAATTCGGCTGGCAAATCTACGGCTTCCGCCAACTGATTGGCTTGATCGACGAGGTACGGTTCGATTTCAATGCCGACGGATTCCATGTCACGCAACGAAGCGAGCAAAGCTGCGACTCCAAATCCACTGCCAAGTTCGCAAAATCGGTTTCCGGTCAGCAAATGATTTTGCTGAATCCACGTTAGCGAATGATCCACTAGTTGGAAGTCACAGCGCACGAAATTTTCAGTGACGTTTTTTTGAGTCGACATGAATGCTTCGATTCGGTCGGTCGCCAAGGCAATCAGTTCGGCGGCTGCGGTCGAATGCGAAAGCTGTTTGATATCATCGGGGATGTCGATTGTTTGGAGTGGCATGATTTGCAATTGCGGAGATTGAGTGGCAGTTTCAATACAAGCCCATGCTGGAAGTTTTGAAGTTGCGCTGAAGTCGTCTTTCGCTACGCGAACGTGAGAACAAGGCGTACTTTCGCGGAGCGAAAGGCGACTATCGAGGCTGTGAAGTTTTAAGCCGTTTCGGCACTAGCCCAATGGTACTTACGTTAGGCCGGAGGCCGACGTGGTTTGCGACGGGCAAGGTGCCATCCTACACTGCGTTTCAGCGTTGACGGACCACCTAATGCGACAAACGGCTCAAGCATTCACGATGACTTACTTTCCGATGCAGAACAGGTGTTTTTCACCACGAATGAACAAATTGTCACCTGCGGGCGCTGGAGTCGCGTCGACAGTTTCGTTCATTGAGTTGGTGGAGACGATTTCGAATTTGTCAGAATCTTTGATCACGACCATCGTGCCACTGCGACCCGTTAAATAGATGTTTCCGCCTGCCGCAACTGGCGAAGCGTACGTGCTCTTGATTTCGGGGACTCGAGTTGCTGCAAAAAGTGAATCGCCTGTTTTGGCATCAAGACAAGTCAAAATGCCAGTTTTGCCTTTGTGGAAATATAGTCGGCCGTTTGACAGAAGTGGCGATGCGATATCTGGCGTGTCGCGGTTGATTGACCAAGCAACTTTTTCAGATCCTTCGATGTCGCCTTTGCCGTCAAGTTTGAAGGCGCCCATGTAAGAGCCGCGGTGACCGCTTCCGACAATTACGAGGTCGTCGATCGAAACGGCCGTCGCACAAGGCCGTTCGGTTTGGCCGCCACAACTCCAAAGTTCACTGCCGGATTCGAGATCGTAAGCCCGGACTTTGTTCTGCCCCGTGATCACAACCTGTTTTTGGTCTCCATTTTCAACCACAACCGGAGTGCCCCAGTTTGTTGGTTCGTCACGATCAGTCTGCCAGATGGTCTCTCCCGTCAATTTGTTGATTGCATAGATGGAAGATGGCCCTTCATGGTCCCACGGAACAATCAGCTTGTCACCGAACAGCGCAGGAGAACTCCCTTCACCGAAACTGTTTCGCGTGTTCATCTTTCCAAGATCGTCGCGTTTCCAAATCAGATTCCCATCCATTGAATAACAATAGATTCCTTGTGATCCAAAAGAGGCATAAACATGTTCACCGTCAGTGCATGGAGAAGCCGAAGCAAATCCGTTGGTTGAATGCGTTCCTTGATGTGGCGTGCCTGTGACGGCCGTTTTCTCCCAGAGTATTTCGCCATTGGATCGATCGAAGCAGAAAAGTTTGAAGTCCATTTCAACAAGCGGAATTGACGGGCCTCTTCGCCCCCGGCCGCCTCGACCACCACGTCCGCCTCTACCTCTTTGCCCCCGATTGGCTTGCGGTTGTTGGCCTTGAGTTTGAGCTTTGGCCTTTGCGTCGGCGGCACCTTTTGCCGTTGGGACGGCACTAACAACGAAAACTTTGTCACCAGAAACGATCGGTGAACCGGATCCGCGACCCGGAATGGCGACCTTCCATTTGACGTTTTCAGTATCGCTCCATTCCGTTGGCGGATTCGAGTCTTCAGAACCACCGTTTCCAGTGGGACCACGCCATTGGTTCCAGTCTTGGGCATCGATTGACTGAACTGACAGTACGAGTGAACAAACGAATAGAAAACAGGCTGTGAAAATTGGTCGGGACATTGTCATTCCAAGATTGATGATCGTGGGGAGCATTATCAAAAATGTAACATAAATTGTTGAACACGCGTGAGGCTTAAAAAACTGAAACATCCTTCCAACGAATCGGTTTCGATTTTTTTTGCGACTGTTGGACCAATAAGTTCAACTAAGTCACTCGATGAAATCGAATCCGCGTTCCCCGTAGGAAGTTCGCAGGATGCGTAACGTTTTTCGTCGATCAATGTCCATCAGATGAAGTTCTCCGCCTGCGTTGGTCGATGCCAAAACGTCATCCGTTGGGTGGAAGGCGACGCTGGACACATACTGTTGACTGCGGCCCAGCAAATGATTCACTCCCGTCGATAACGTCCACATTCGAATTCCATCGTCTCCGCAAGACGCCAACAAATCAGACTCTTGGTCGAACGCAATTCGATAAACCTTACCGTTGTGTCCTTCCAGCTGCTTCACCAACGTTTTGGACTGAATGTTCCAAATCATGATCTTGCCGCCTTGGTCGCCCGAAGCTAAAAATTCACCTTTGGAATCAAACGCCACCGAGTTCACATCGTTATCATCAGTCGAAAATGTAGCGACGCTTTGACCCGACGCGATGTCCCATATTCGAACCGTGTTGTCACGACTGGCTGAAGCCACGAACTTCCCATTTGGTCCGATCGCAATCGAAGGAATTTGAGCATCATGGCCTGCGAGCAGTTTCACTGTTTCGCGCGTCTCCAAATTCCAAAATCGAATTACGCTGTCGTCGCCGGAAGAAACCAACATCTTGCCGTCGGTAGTAAACGCAACCGAATGTACGTCGTCGGTGTGTCCGGCAAGTTCGGCGATCAGCTTGAGCGATTCGGAGTCCCATAACTTGACGAGGTTATCGCCCCCGCCGGTTGCGATCACTTTTCCGTTCGGAGAAAACGCGACTGAGAAGGTCCAGTCTTCGTGAGCCTGCCACTGATCCATTGGCGAATTCGTTTCGAAGTCCCATAGCCGAATGATTCCGTCTGCACTTCCGGTTGCTAGGTAGCTACCGTCGGGCGTCCAGTCCAATGCGACCATCGCGTGGCTGTAGATATTCATCATGGCCATCCCTGAAGAAATCGGTTCCGGTTTCTCCGTCTTGATTGCCAATTGAGGCATGAGGTCGCTGAGTTCGTTTATTCCATTTTGAGTGACCCCCGTTTCAAACAAATAGAGTTCGTCAATCTGTTTGACGTTGAGCAGAAACTCGAGACCTTTATCTGTGATGTTGGCTTGGACGAAATCGAGTTCTTTCAGTTCGGGTAAGTTCTTTAGATGCGGCGCAATCTCTTCGAGTGCCTTATCATCAAATACGTTGCCGCGAAACATGACACGCGTAGGGTTTTTCTCTTTGTCTTTCTCCATCAATCCGCCAGCAATACTGATGGCTTCAATCGCTTTGACTTGAAGACGAGCCCGATTCCACTTGTTGCCATAGTATCCAGCCATGACCGCAACGATCGTCAATGTGACAAGAAAGGTCTTTAAACCATATCGAATACGACGGGATTTCATGCAATCGCTCGTGCAAAATCTGGAAGGCTAAGTCCCTCCAATGTTAACGGTTGCTGACGCTGAATGCACGCTTGTCAGGTTGTCGCTACAAGTGCACCGGAATCGAACGAACTTGTTCGCCCGGTTCTGGTTCTTGTGGAGGATCGATCCAGTCGATTGTTTCTCCGGCAGCATGGGCGGTGCGGACGCGGTCTTTGAACTCACGGCATACTCGCATCATGGCGTCGCGCGGTGAGGCACCGGTCGCTTGTAATCCATCGAGGTTAGCGACACGAGCAATCGATTTCCCGGAAGCATCTTGAGAGAGATAGACCAGACAAGCAAATGTCGGAACGCTTGTCGCTGGCTTCCCTATTGGTAGTGAGTTGTCGTTCTGGTTTGTTGACATTGCGATTCGGTATGAGTCGGGAACGAAGGAGATCATGTTTTAACGGATCTCGGGTTAACGACAATACAAGCCCGAAGAGGGTGTGAAATTATGAGCCGTTTCGGCGCCTAGCCGCGGTTGAACTGCCAATAACCGGGGCTAGCGCCCAAACGGCTCACCTCGATGCATGGCGGGCTTGCCTTGGGACGTATTACCATGTCAGATGATCGAGCTGTACAAACCCAGTTCAAAATCAACTTTGATAGATGCGTCCACTCGCTCCGCCTAAAAACAAAGACAGCTCCTCGGTTCTGTCGCGATTCTTTGGCGTCTTTCGGTACAGCAAAGAAGCGATTCACTTGGTATGGACAACCGACAAACGACTCACACTGCTGATTCTCGCTCTGACGATATTCGCAGGCGTCATCCCGGGAGGCATCGCATACGTAGGCAAGCTAATCGTCGACGCGGTCGTCAAAGCGGTGGAAACGCAATCACCGGCCGATCGCTGGGCGGTTTTGTACTGGATCGGCGTCGAAGCATTGCTGATCATTCTGATGGCGGCAGCACAGCGAACGTTGATGGTTTCCAATTCTTTGTTACGTGCTCTGTTGGGACAGCGCGTCAACATGATGATCTTAGAGAAAGCTCAAACGTTAGAACTGTCCCACTTCGAAGACTCCGAGTTCTACGACAAATTGACTCGAGCTCGCCGTGAGGCTTCATCTCGCCCGCTGTCATTGGTGACAAAGACGTTCGGGCTGGTGCAAAACAGTATCACGCTGGCGACGTACGGTTGGTTGCTGATTACGTTTTCTTGGTTGGCGGTTATTGTTCTGGTCATTGCGGCCTTGCCAGCGTTCTTCGTTGAGACCTATTTTTCTGGTGCGGCGTTTCGGCTATTTCGTTGGCAAGTTCCCGAGACGCGGAAACGGAACTATCTGGAATGGTTGCTGGCTCGCGAAGACTATGTCAAAGAAGTAAAACTCTATGGCGCCGGCGAATTATTCTTGGCGCGATATCGCGAAATCTTCGAAAAGATTTTCGCCGAAGATAAAGCGCTCACACTGAAACGAGGCATGTGGGGATTTTTGTTGGGCGTGCTGAGTAGCGTTGCATTCTATGGAGCCTATGGATGGATCGGTTGGTCGGCCGCGATCGCCGCGATTACCCTCGGCGACATGACGTTGTATTTGTTGATCTTCAAGCAGGGTCAATCTTCGATCGCCGCGATGCTTACCTCAATCGGCAAAATGTATGAAGACAACCTGTATCTATCCAACCTCTACGAATTCCTCGAAGAACCGATCACGACTCAGGATGGCACTGCAACTTCGGGATCTAGGCCTGGCGATGGCGTGCGTTTCGAAGACGTCTCTTTCAGATATCCGGACTCGGGCAAAGCGAAAGGTCCTTTGGCTCTTGATGGCATCAGCCTTCATCTTCAGCCCGGTCAAAAGCTGGCGTTGGTGGGAGAAAACGGTTCCGGAAAGACCACTTTGATCAAGCTGCTAACGCGTTTGTACGTTCCGACTTCCGGTCGCATTTTGCTGGACGGATTGGATTTAAACGAATGGCAATTGGATGCGTTGCGCGATCGGATCGGCGTAATCTTTCAGGACTTTGTTCGCTATCAGTTGAAAGTCGGGGAGAACATTGGCGTCGGCGACGTCGCCAACTTTGAGGCTCGAGATCAACAGGTCGCCGCGGCAGAAAAAGGAATGGCCGATCCATTCATCGATGAAATGGAACTTGGCTACGACACGCAGCTTGGTCGATGGTTCAAGGACGGTCGCGAGTTATCCGGCGGTCAGTGGCAGAAGATTGCGTTGTCCCGTGCGTTCATGCGCAAGCAAGCCGACATTCTGGTGCTCGATGAGCCCACTTCTGCGATGGACGCCGAAGCCGAGGCCCGTATTTTTGATCACTTTCGTGAGGCGACGAAAAAACAAATGGCTATCTTGATTTCGCATCGCTTCAGCACCGTTCGCATGGCCGATCAGATCGTGGTGTTATCGAAAGGCAAGATGATTGAGAGTGGTTCGCATGAAGAGCTGATGCAAATGAATGGTCACTATGCCCATCTGTTTGAGATTCAAGCGAAAGGATATCAGTAGGCGCTTCCGCTTAATGAGTCACTGCTATCGCGAATTCGGCTTGGGGCGGATTTCAGTATTCTTGTCAAAGAATCGTTGCGGTTCCAGCTTTTCGAAAACAATCCGATCACGTCGAGCAACGAATGATATCTTGACCGAACGTCGAACGCTGTCGTGCTCTCAACGATCCGATGAGCCGCAGTTGAAGAAAGCAGTGCGGCTTCGATGGCGGCAATGGCTCTACGGTCTCTATTTATTTTTCGTCGGCGTCTGGTCTTCATGTTCATGTGAAGTGATAAAGCTCCCGAGGCGAAAAGGGAGTTCTTTTGCGGGGCGGCATGCGGGTAGGTGTAAGTTATGCATGAAACCTATGCGAGAAGTTGGAGGCCGCCACCAAAAACTTTCGAATTTACGTGTTGTAAATTTGCATCATCCGGTGCGCATGCGGAAAAGCGGGATGTTTCGGCGGATTTTTCACGATGTTAAAAGTAGGTCGTGGCTGTGCCATACATGTTTCAAATGCACACGTCTTCGAATCAGAACAAACGCGCCGTTTCACTCTATGACCAAAGCTGGAAGTCTTGCGGAGCGTCTCGAACGCGGGCAAAGTCATTGAACCAACCGGGGTCGGAGGACCTAAAATCGCCGAAGGTGTAAACGCTCGTGTTCTCCAGTTCGACCACTTCACCGAGGAATTCCGGCTTTTCCCAGGTTGAATAGGACGTGCGAAACCCCCACTGGAAGTGGTTGAAATTGCTGCCCTGCCCTGTGCCCGGGACTTCGTCTTCGTTCGCGGCGAAAATGGAAACCCAGTAAGTTTTCCCAGCCTCCATTATGAAATCAATCTCCGCGGAATAGGCGTAAAGGTTTTCCTCCCCTACCGGTCGCAAATCGATGCCAGTGTCGACGCGGTTGACTTCGTTACCGACATTGAAGACCGCAACTGGATCGCCTTCGGGCGAATAAGGATTGTCGTTGAAGAAAATGCCTTCATAGATTTCGATGGTGAAATCATCCACTTCGAAAGCCTCGCCAAGAGAATAATTTCCTGACCATGAAATGCGGCTGATGGTTTGGGTGGTGTCGAGCGTCACATCGTTGGCGACTTGGAAATTGTCCGACTCGGAGTTGAAGAAGGACGTACTGGTTGCTTCCACACCTTCGATTCCGCCTGTTCCGTTATCGAACACTAAATTCTGCTCGACCGACACCGTGACATCATCCGCCACTTCGTCACTCATCATCAATCCGTGAGTTTGATCGATTCCTCCCTGACCGCCAATTTTAATGCTGCTATCGATTTCTGCTTCGGTTAAGTCGCCGCCGACGGTGTCGTTTCCGAAGCCTAGGAACACTCCAAGTTGATGCTCGCCTACGACAGGATTGTCCAGCTGCACCGTGTCGTTACCTCCGAACGTGAGAATCAGATTGGTTGCGCCGAGGTAGTGATTGCTGTCGGAGTGGATCGAGTCCCGGTGATTCCCAGTCGCGACAATTGAGTCTCCTGAAAGCGTTGAATCGACCATCGATACCGAGTCCTGTCCGTCGAGTGTGATGGCGAAAAAAGTATCCGAGAAGAAACTTCCACTCGTTGAAATCGAATCGTTTCCGTCAAACGTCTGAATGATGGCTTTGTCGAGGAAGCGGCTGTCGACAACGTCGATACGGTCATTTCCGGTGCCTCCATAGACAAGCGACATGTCTTCGAATTGGGCGTCAGTTATCGCAAAGTCATCGTGCCCCGGACCGAGGTGAGCGCGTAAACCACCTTCGAAACTGACTCCGGAACCTGAATCAGTGGCGCCCGCAACAAGAATGCTCTCTTCGCCGTTGATGGTTGTCCCATCAAGGCCATTGATACGAAGTTGATTTCCATCGGCCACGATTTCGAATTGGTTGTCGGATGCATCACCGCGAATGTAGAGGTGCACGTTTTCAAACACGGTGACGTTGCCCGCGAGCAGTCGACGTTGTTCAAGAGGCTTATAGTCAGCAGAGCTTTCTCGTCGATTGATCGATTTGAGAGTCATCGGAATCTCCAAATGAGGCAGAAACAATACGGAAAACGACTGGCATCGCGGGTGCGGTCGGCAAGAAATAGTTTGCCACTAGATCAATGGTGTCGGAAGAATGCCGCTGATTCAATCTGGATGCTGATTTTTTCCACAATTCGATCCAATTTACTCCTATTGGTTGGTCGAAACTTCCCTCCGCAGAGCGCCGTATCGATCAGGTCGTTTTGTTGACTGGATTTTTAGCCGTAGTGTTCGCGTAGATCATGTCGCGATAAAGCACAAAACAACGAAACACAGAATGGAGTTGCACGTAGTGTCTCTGTTTAACGCCAATACCGTGCAATGAACCATAGCCGGAGTCGCAAGACTTCGGGGGACAGCAGAGAATCGCGGCATTATCTCAGCTTCACCCGAACTGTTGACAGTCCGGCTACGCGAGTCGCGACCTTCATTGATCGGCATCGTGTGGAGCAGGTGGGGCTCTGAGCGCTCTGAGCTGATGCTAAGTGCCATCGTCATGCAGACTTATGCAATCTTTGCGATAAAATCCCGCTTCGGCTCGTCTTTTATCGATTCAGACATAGGGGTATCAATAACCAGAGAAGAAATTAAAATAGTATTTGCCTCGAATGCACTCACACATTGAGTGCCATCACCAACTAACCATTCAAGATTTGAACCATGCAGAGCAATCCCGTAGCCGAAGGACACTATCGTATTCGTAAAGCAGGTGCGAAAAGTGATATCTCGAAATCGATTTGGAATGGCAAGAAGTGCCATTACGTTCAAATCGGAGTTGAATTGACTGGATTTGCCAACCTAGAGGAAGCAATGGAATTCGTTGCAGACAAGGATTTGGTCGCTGATCGAATGTCATTGGACTTCGGTATGAAGCCAGTGGAGCCTGAGGAAGAAGTTGCAGAAGCGGACGAAGATGTTGCTGATGAAGATCAAGATGACGATGCAACGGCTTAGATAGCCTACTTCGTTTTGACCCGACCGCGCACGGTCGCGAAATCGTTCGTGGCGACGACGCGAACCTATCGGACGTTCGCCACTTCACCGCCGCTACGCGAAAAGATCGCTTGATAAACGGAAAAGTTGATGTCGGAGGATATGAAACGGGTCGATCCGTCTCCGATCTGCACGTTCATTCCTGTGTCATGGTAACTGCCAAAAGAGATTTCCATTAGCGCTCCATGAAGGGTAGGTTCGTTGACTCGAGCATTCATTGCGACGAGTGCTGAGCCAACGATTTCCGAAAAGTCTCCCAATCCTGTTCCGGCATTTGCCGAAGCCCATCGGTCATCGCTTGAACGCTGCGGAATTTCACCAACCGTGAATTGGCCACCACATAATTGGTATGGGAATCTCCAAAATTGAGCTGCTGCCAAACTCTAGTTACCAATTCCAATCAACACGGGATCGTGATCAGAGCTGCGGAAGGGATCGGCTTCATAAAGTTTTTTGGGATTGAATTCTTGGTTGTAGTCCAAGAATCGTGGTTCATCAGAGTTGATGTGCCAAGTCCCGATTCCCGTGACTTCGGCAGCCAACGAGCTGGTTGCAAAAGCGTGATCCAAACTACCGGATTGTCCGCGGTAGATGTACGAATAGTGCGCTTCTTGATTCTTTGGTGAACCTTCCGCTCGAAACCGCTCGTTTAAGTCAACCAGTCCGTTGGCTCGAAGCGCATCGATCGGGTCTTCCTGCTGATAAGCGTTCAAATCGCCGACAACAAGGACTCGTGCTTGGTCATTGTCCTGTTTCAGCGAGTCGATGTAGTTGCAGATCGCCAGTGCTTGGGCGCGTCGTTTGGCGTTATAAGCACCTTGCCCGTCTCCTTTGTTTTTGTTGGCGGCATCTGCGGAAGATGAGCCACCCTTTGACTTGAAATGATTGACCACGAAGACGAATGGTTTGCCATCGTCTTTCAACTTGAAGATTTGAACGACCGGCGTCCGCGCGCCGTCAAAGGCTTCATCGACGATCATTGAAACGCCGTCGACAGTTGCAACGCGGTCAGATCGGTAAATGATTCCGACTCGAATGGCGTTCTCTCCGCCGGGGGCGCCGCGAAACCCATCTGGCAAGCCGCAGGCCTTGAACGTTTCATTGCCAAGTTTCTCGTTCAAGGCAGCAACGAGTTGAATTTCGGATTCCAGATTGTTTTCAAGTTCCATCAAGCCAATCACATCCGCCTTTAAAGCCAAAATTGCCGCCACGATTTTTGCCTCTTGCCGCTTCAATTCCGATTTGGTGTCGGCTCCACGTGCCTTATTGCGTCCGTTGTCAATCGTCGAGAAATAGTTCAAGACGTTAAAGCTGGCGACCGTCAAGTTTGCTTCGCCAACACTAGGTCGCTGCGGTCGTGGAGCTGGAGTCCAGTTGAGCGGCTTGGAAGGCACCAGAACAATGTTGTTTCGTTCTTTTTTTAACTTCCCCGAAACTCCTTTGACCACGGATCCAGCGCGAACCGTTGGATATGCATCGCCCAGCAATGGGAACAGTGTTGGCGGAAAGATGTTTTGTTCTGATGAATCGTCATCAATAATGATTGTGCCCTTGTCATTTGATTTCTGTGCCTTGACGACTTTCGCAACGTTGTTGCCGCCTTCAAATGACGTCGCGTCGGCATCTTTGTCGTTGGGGTCGATTTGACTGGTCGGCACATAAAGTCGATTTCGAGCCAGTTTGACTTGTCCACGTCGAGCCAGATCGTAGGTGTCCACAATTACCAAATCGCCTTCGATGGTTACGTTTTTCCCGACAAGCGATTTCCAGTCGACTGAGTCCAGATCGCCGCTGATGATTTCGACTCCGTCGTTTGTTTCTCCGATCGCTGCGAGAACAATTCCAGAATGGATGAAGGGCAGGATTGCTATGAATGCGAGAATCGCGGTGCGAACTACTACTTCTTTTGTGCGAATCATTGGGTTGGGCTCTTTGATTTTGTCTTGCGATCGCAACATGTTCATTGGTCGCGGCTAAGATTCAGATTCTATACGAAAGTTAAGGTTGTGGGAGATCTGTTTGAGCAAGCGGTGTCGCAGTCATGCGTCGTGATCACTTTCGGGAAAAGGTTGGCTCGGGTACGTTGTCTGCAAGTGAGCCGTTTCAATTAGCATCGCACCTCCAACATTAAGAAGACATGAAGAAACACGAATGGCGCGAGAAAACGGAGGACGGCGATACACGGTTGGTCACCGCGACACGACATGCCGGAAAGTGGCAGCTTCAATCGCGGCTGAAATCGGAACACGAATGGACCAAGTTTCCAAAAATTGAGCTCGAAGACTTGGAGACTTTGCTCGACGTAATCGAGAAGAAGTATCAGCGAAACCGCGTGCCTCACGAACATGTTCAGGAAATTGAAACACTGATTGCTGCCGCGCAGCCACGGAAACAATAGAGGCGACGCGAGCTGCATTTCGCTGGCTAGTTTCGTTTGGCGCTTTTTGGATTGAAGTAGTCCGAAACCGCGCCGTCAAAGATCGAAATCGCCTGTTTGACAAATTCGTTCTCGTTAAGCTCTCTAATTTGTTGAGCTCGGGAAAGCTGGGGAGCGATGGTTTCTGGGGTCGGTGCATTTTTTGAAACGACGAAGTCAATTCGAATGCGACGACCAGCAACTTCGCGAAGGGCGGCTTCGATTTTTGTTTTTCGCTCCGTACGTGAACACATGCTGCGGTGCATGGCGTCGAAAAGTGCGACTTCAATGTGATCAGGGGCCTTGGTGGTCAAAGTATCGAAGTTGGACGCCATGTCGGCCGTCATGTCGCCCATTGTTTGCAAAGCTGATTGGTACATTGTTTTTATGTCGCCGCTGGCCGGCTCCGCGACTGCCGTAGTACTCGTTGAAGTCGATTCGGATTCTAGCGTCGCCACGGCAGCAACGGCTGAACTCGCGACGCCGGCAGCAATTTCGGCTGTCCCAGAAGGTTCGCTTTTGGGCGGAGCTTGAATTTCTGGTACCACTGCCGGTGCAGTTGTGTTTTCCACCTGTGCGGATTTCGGTTCAGTGGCATCGCCCCCGGAATTCTCAGCAGGGCTTTCTTTTTCAATTGGCGCTACTGGCTGGGAAGGTCGTTGCTCAGTTACGTTTTTTTTTAAGGAGCTCTTGCCCTGCACGATCGCTTTTCCAGCGGGCATTTTGGTCAGCGTGTTCACCAAATCGGAGATCGATTCAAGCTGTTGCAAATTGCAAATTCGCACAGCGGCAACTTCTAAAAGCACGCGAGCGTGAAGACTGGATTGCATGCGAACGACTGCGGTGTCGAGAATCTGCACGATCGTCAGCATTGTTTGCAGGCCCAATTGCCCGCCGACGTCTCGCAAGCTTTGGGCGTCACTCGCCGAGCAACTTTGCAGGACTTCATCGCCGCAGCCAATGTGCATGGCCATCATGTCACGGAAGTAGCCAAGCAACTGTCCAGTTAATTGACCCGCATCGACTCCACTGGCGATGCTCTGGTGGATCAAGTTCATCGTCGTTGTCGCATCGTGGGCCGTCATGGCACTGGCAACTTCGGCAATGCGGCTCATATCCGTCGTGCCGAGCAATTGATGGACTTCTTCGACAGTTATGTTGTTGCCGCAAAACGAAAACAATTGTTCCAACAGTGATTGGCTATCTCGCATTGAACCGTTTGCTCGCCGGGCTAGAAGCTGCAACGCTTCGTCACTGGCGGTCACGTTTTCCGTTTCAGCAATCTCACGCAAGCGATTGGTGATCTCGTCCGGTTGAACCGGGGAGAAATCGTATCGCTGGCAACGGGAGAGGACGGTAATCGGAATCTTTTGCGGATCGGTTGTGCAGAAGATGAACTTCACATGCCCCGGAGGCTCCTCCAAAGTTTTCAGCAACGCGTTGAACGCTTGCTGAGTCAACATGTGGACTTCGTCGATGATGTAAATCTTGTAGCGGCCACGTCCTGGGCGAATGGCAGCATTGGATCTAAGTTGACGAATCTCATCGATGCCGCGATTGCTGGCTCCGTCGATTTCCAGCACGTCAACATCTTCGCCGATAGAAACGGAACTGCAAATGTCACATTCGTTGCAAGGGGTCGGCGTTGGGCCTTTCGCGCAGTTCAGGCACTTTGCAAAAATTCGAGCTGACGAAGTTTTGCCGACTCCACGTGCACCGGTGAAAAGGTACGCATGGCCGACACGATTTGATTCGATCGCATTGGATAGTGCTCGAGCTACATGTCCTTGGCCGACCAGATCTACAAAAGATTGGGGACGGTAACGAAGTGCGACGACCTGATACTGGTCACTTGCGTTTGGGTCAGTCGAATTGGCTGGTTCGGGACTCATGGATTCCTGCAAAAACGGTGTCTATCTTGGTCCTATATCTTATCGTGAATTGTCGTCAGGCAGAATGAGGCACAAAACGAATCTAAGGTTTGAATTTGCAAGCCGAAACCGTTACGCTGACTGACTTAAGACGCCACTTGCCACCCAAAAACTAATTGTTGCGGAAGCGAAAACATGGGACTTCTAGATATATTTGAAGCGATTCTCCAACCTGAAAAAAAACCAAGCCGCGGCGAGAGTTCCGGCAGAGGTGTTCGCCTGCCAAAGCTTGACCCGACTCCGACCGTTGGCGATGGCGGCATCGGCGACGTAATGCACTCGGTGGTTCAAGTCGTCGCGTTGCGAGAAGGCTTCCGCGGAGGAATGTCATCGGCGTGGACTGGCTCTGGCACAATTGTGCACCCTCAGGGAGTGATTCTTACCAATTGCCATGTCGCAAATCCTCGTGCGATGGGCATGTCGTCTCCTCCGGCAGATCGGCTTGGTATTGCAATCACGGAAAAATCAGATCGGGCCCCCGCTCTTTCTTACTTTGGTGAATGCGTCTGCTACGACGCGGATTTGGACCTTGCCGTGATTCGCATCGTTTGCGACGTCAAAGGTCGAAAGATTCGTAAGTTAAACCTTCCATCGGTTGCCCTTGGTGACAGTGATGATTTGGACCTTGGCGATCGCATCTCAATTTTTGGCTATCCCGGAATCGGGGGAGAAAACGTGACGTTCACGTCGGGCAGCGTCTCGGGGTTTTCAAAAGAGAAAGGCGTTCGCTCACCTCGAGCTTGGGTCAAAACAGACGCAACGATCGCCGGAGGAAACTCTGGCGGCACCGCAGTTTGCACCAAAGGTTTCCTTGTCGGCGTTCCAACGCAAGCCGCTGCGGGAACTGGAATCACACCCGTCGACGCTCGTCCGGTCCTGGACACAAACAAAGATGGACGGATTGATCAACGCGACACGCCGATGGCGATCGGCGGATTTATCAACGGTTTACGACCATTGAATTTGGCAATACCGCTGCTTGAAAAAGCCGGGATGCGGGTCAGCAAAGATCGCGGCGACGCGCAAGACATGCCAGAACATAAACCGGCTCCGATTCGCGGGTTCGATTTTGATTTGGTTCGAGAGAAACCAGAATTTTCGAATTTGCTTTTTTCAACACGCGTGACGGACGATGGCCGACCGATCTATCCGACGTCCAGCATTCCTAGCGGTGTCGACGAAGTTTATGCTTCGTTTGACTTCGACAATATGCGAAACGGAACTCCGTGGAGTGTCGTCTGGATGAATGAAGGCAAAGTTATCATCGAGCAAAAAGATGAATGGGATGACGGGGAAGAGGGACGCAAGACCGTCAAGATCGCCAACCAACGCGGTGTTCCCAATGGTGAGTATCGATTGGTCGTTGGCATCGGCGGGGAAATCGTGCTCGAAGGTGACATGCATGTCGGGCCAACGGTTGACGAATCAGACAGTGAAATTTCAGGACGAATTGTCGACGGCAGTTCCGGGCGAGGCATCGATGGTGCTCTCGTGATTGTGTTGAAGCCGAAAGTTGAGATGCGACGGTTTCTATCGGCTCGAAGAGAATCGGATGTTCAAAGCTCGACTGAGTCCGAGCGTGACGGTTCTTTTAAGTTGCCAGACCAGCTTCCCAAAGGCAATGCTTACAGCATGGTGATTGCGGCTCGTGGATATCGTCCTCTAACCGTCGAACACGCTTTACGAGTCAGCGCGGGGGCTCCGGAAAATGCAGATGTCGGTGAAATTGAACTTGAAAGAGATTGAGTTCTGATTCGAGTTGTTGATTTTGAGTGTCTCGCAGCGGATACTTTAGTGGTTGGAAACGTTGCCAACTGAGATCCCACACTGGATGACAGTATGAAACTGATTGGATATGCCTTCGAAACCGGTCGCATTGATTTTGCGCGCGATGACAATCCTTGGGCGTTTCAAATGATCGACAATGGCATGAAGGCCAGCCAAAAGGATCGTATCGTTCTTGACCCGTTGCAGGCGCCAATCGAATTGCGTTCGGCAGAAATAAACGAAGCCGAACCTGAATGGATGAAGGCAACGGAGCAGCTTCTTCAATCCGCCAACCAGATCATTTTGCAGTATCGCGAGCCGGGATTTTTGCGATTCCGCAAAGCAACTCACGATGCAAGGCAAAATAGAACTTTCATCACTTTGGGAAACCAAGACGAATCTAACCTGTTCGCAGAAGAACACTGGCAGAACATTCGATACTTTTTTGCGTTTCGTCGTAACATTGTGAACTTTGATATCACAACGATCATCACGCATAAAACGGGTCAAGGTGCCGATGAGAAAGGCATGACTCGAATCGAACTGCCGGCTCGGATGGATTTTGTAGATGATGTCCCTAAGATGACTTTCGATTCGTCAGGTTCCAAAGCGACCACCGATATTATTGACTGGCGCAGTACCGTGGTCGAAGGAGATACCGGGCGTTACGCCCCAGAGGCCAGCTACATTAAGCTGAACTTTGCTCAAGTGAATCGTCCATTCACGTTTCTACATGAAGACCGCAAAGAGTTTGACAATCATTCGTTCACTTTCGGTGGATCGAAAATGGATGGATTGTTATCGCGGGTGATTAAGGCGCGGTTGCGAGACGCAGCTGAGACGTAAGTTTTGTCGGCAGTATGCTGTTCGTAGTGACCGGCTTTGACTGGTCTTCTTTGGATGGTTTTGCATCGAAGTCGTGGACGCGGGACACACCGAAAGGCGTTGACCACGAACAGCACGCGAGGAGTCTTCTACCGGTTGAAGTCGATGTTGTCCGGATCGATGTCATCGGGATCGGTTTTGGGAACCGGAAGGGAGCTGCTTCTTGAGCGATTCGAATCTTCTGTCGCTGCGGGAAGATCAGTGCTGTCATCAGGTTTCATTTTGCTCGGAACCAAAATCGGCAAGACTGCATTGAGCTTAGGCGCCAATTGCAACGGATCGCGAGAGAAAATCCACATCAACAAGAGATAGGCGATTGGAATCGCCAACAAGCCGCCAGCTCCGATCTTGAATGCTTCGAAAACGGGGCTCCGCTTGCTTGTTTTGCGACGGCTGGCACCGCGACTTCGTGAGCGTGAAGACGAAGTAGTAGAACCATCCTGTTTGATTCTGCTTCTAAGAGCCGCCGCTTCCCTTTGTTGCTGCAATTTTTCGCGTTCTTCGACTGCACGATCTTTTCGACGAGCAAGCCTATTTGATTCCGCTTCGCTAAGTGGTCCCGCCTTGCGACTCGATGACGAACCTTCAGACGAAGATTTTCGTCGGCGTCGACGACGCTTCTTTATTCCGGCCGCGAGTTGTGGTGGAACCACAAACTTTCCGTCCGTTTGTTCAGTTCCTGATTCGGTGTCGATTTTGACTTCATCTGTTGTGATTTCGACAGGGCTCGGCGCAGGTCCGTCGACGAATTGAATTTCTGGAACTTGCTGATTCAATACGTTGGCAAGCTCGAAGCGGCTGTTGCAATGCGGGCAACTTACGGAACTATCCGGACGCACATTGATCGGAATCCGAATGATCCCCTCGCAATGCTCGCAGTTCGCAAATAGGAAGTCTGGTTTTTTGTCCGAGGTGGAGCTCATTGTTTTCATTGTTAACGGCCTGCCGACTCAAATTGTCTATCCTTGTTTTCGAATAGATAGACGTCGGCTCTTTGAATGAATATACCGGCAAGTGTCCGTGGAGAGCAAATCACGATACTCAATCGTTAAAGTCCGTAAACTGGGTACAGCCTCGATTGTAAATCCGCTATCAAAGACTCGTGCGACAACTCCAAGCCTGTGACTCGCTTTCCGAGCTCGACAGATGAATATTTCTGTCCGTGGCGGTGAACATGATTATTTAGCCATAGTTTCAAATCCAAAAACTCGCCTTTTTCAAACAAAACACCCAAATCACCGACTTCCTTCTCGGCACTCGCAAAGAATTGGCTCGCGTAGAGATTCCCAAGTGAATAGGTCGGGAAATAGCCGAAAAGCCCGGCGCTCCAGTGGACATCTTGGAGCACACCATCAGAAAACGAAGGCGGAGTGATGCCAAGCGAGGATTCGTATTTCGAATTCCATGCATCTGGTAGATCTTCGACGGACAGTTTGCCATCGATTAGATCTCGTTCCAGTTCGAATCGAATGATGATGTGCAAGTTGTATGTCGCCTCATCCGCTTCGACTCGAATCAGAGAAGGTTTAACTGTGTTGATTGAAGCGCAGAATGAATCAACCGTTTGGTCGCTCAAAGCGTCCGGGAAATGCTTTTGAGCAACGGGGAAAAAGAACTTCCAAAAAGCGATCGAGCGTCCAACTAAGTTTTCCCAGAGCCGTGACTGAGATTCGTGAATGCCAAGCGAACAATATTTTCCAGTCGGCAGTCCGTATTGGTCGCTCCTTAGACCTTGCTCGTACATGCCGTGGCCGGCTTCGTGGAGCGTTCCGAAAAAGCCGGAGTTAAAGAACGAGCTGTCGTATCGCGTTAGAATGCGGCAATCGTTTGGTCCAATTTCTGTGCAGAACGGATGATGGGTTTCGTCAAGTCGACCGCGAGTGTAGTCGAAACCGATCTGCTCGGAGGCATGTTTTGCGAAAGCCTTCTGAGCCTCGACGGGGAAGTTTCGATGGAGCACTTCGCTGTTAGGCCTGCTGTCACTACCAGCGATTTTTTCAATCAACGGAACCAGCTCGATTCGTAGTGCTTCCAACACCTTCGTCACTTCCGCCGTTTTGGCTCCCGGTTCGTATTCGTCCAGCAACGCGTCGTAGCGACAGTCTTCATAGCCAATCGCGTCGGCTTTCTGTTGCATCAAGTCGATGATGTTCGAAAGTGTTGGCGCGAAAGAATTGAAGTCGTTTTGTTTGCGAGCCTGAACCCAAATGTTGTGTCCAGCGGAAGTTGCCTTCGTGATTTCCTCAACCAATTTTGCGGGAACTCGCACGTCTTTGTCGAACTCGCGTTTAAGGTTCGAAACGACCGCAGCCTGATCAGATTCTGGATCTGCGGTGAATGACGAATCAGAAAGCTGGTCCAGCAGTTGACCCAATTCCGGGTCGGTGCGACGGCGATGAACTTCTCCGGCCAGAAACGTGAGCTGTTGACAGCGATAGTCGTCGGCTTGAGGGGGTAGATTGGTTTGTTGATCCCATTCCAACAACGCGGAAGTCGACTGTAGCAACGCCGTTTCGCGAACACGCTGGCAGAGATTTTTGTAGCGGGTTTGATCGTCCATGATGTTTCAGTTCAGGTTTGGCTCGGGGTAGTTAGATTGAGTGGATCAACGTACCAAACATCACTCTCCCTTTGGGCCCAGAGGGAGGCTGATGTTCAATGCTTTCAAAAATTCGCAGGTCCTAGTCCCAAACGGAACTCGGGCTCGTATTTTCATTTACGAATTAGAGATTAGAATGGTCCTTTAGATCTACCCAGCTGCGAAGTCCTCGATATGAATCCAACAAACGAAACTCCCTCCGTCGCGATCGTGATGGGCAGCCAATCCGACTGGCCTACAATGCAGCTCGCCCGTGACGTTTTGACGGAGCTCGGTGTTTCGTTGCATTGCGAAGTCGTTTCGGCCCATCGAACGCCTGAGAAAATGATCGAGTTCGCCAAATCAGCGGCCGACAACGGCTTTCAGGTCATCATCGCTGGAGCAGGTGGAGCAGCTCATTTGCCTGGCATGATCGCATCGATGACTAATCTGCCCGTGCTTGGCGTACCAATCATGAGTCGAACGCTCAACGGAGTCGACTCATTGCTGTCGATCGCCCAAATGCCAGGCGGAGTTCCCGTGGGAACACTTGCGATCGGTGAAGCAGGAGCAAAAAATGCTGGGTTGCTGGCCGCGAGGATCTTGGCTCTTTCAGATTCCGAACTTGCCAGCAAAGTTGCGGCGTATTCTAAATCGCAAACAGATGCTGTTTTGAGGCAAAGCAAAATTGGCAAATAAGACTGGCTCAGGGCCTTGCGATCACAACCGCAAGCCAAAGTCAACCGAGAGCTCCCATCTTATTGCCGCGACTCTAGTTCGCCCGAACTGGCTGACAAAACCGCCCGGACAATTTCCGTGACCGCCCTATACGGCCTAGTCAGCCCCTCTTCATTGCCACTTCGTCCACAAAATCAATACGTCTAGGACGATCCTTTTTTCTGTGAAAACAGTCACAGCTCCAACCTTCGCTAAATTCCGCACAGCTTAAATGGCGATGAGTTGATTGGAACAGTTGGGTTTAAGCCCAAATTCTCTAAGTGGAGCTGTTCCAGATTCCAAACAGGGGGAAATCATGTCAAGCGAAGTCTCTTCCAGACGCCTTTTCGCAGCAGTCACGCTGCTGGCACTGGCCTTCACTTCACTCATTCAGACCGGATGCACACAACCGATTCGTCGGCTGGGCATCATCGACGAACTTGCAATCACTTATCGTGATCGAGTGTGGGCTCAGCGAGCCTACAACTTGCGTTACGCAAACTGTAATCGCGAGTATGCCGAACATTTCAAAAGCGGATTCTGCGCCGGCTACGCGGATGTGTGCAACGGGGGAGATGGATATCTTCCAGCGTTGCCGCCCGAGCAGTATCGCGGCTACGAGTACCAGTGTGCGGAAGGCTCGAAGTGCGTCGACACTTGGTTCGACGCGTATCCTGCTGGTGTCGCTGCAGCACGTGAAGAGAAGGCTGGATCGTATCACGAGATGCATATTTCTCGCATGATCGATCAGGCAGTAACCCAGAAGAATGCACCCAACGTGCTTCCTTCCGACGTGCCCGTCAATCAGCCATCAGCCAAACTGTTGCAGCCCGGTTCGTCCGTGGAAGCAAAGAGGCTTGGTCATAACGCAGTGCCGCCGAAGCAATACGCCGCGGTGAACACTCCGCTTCAGACGATAACGGTGAAAGCCAAGCAGCCAAAACCCGTCAAGACAGCTGCTGAGCCGAAAACAGTTCGTGTGAAGCCAGTGATTTCTAAACCAGTAAAAACGGCTTCTGTTCCACCGATCATCAAGGCTCCTGCCAGAAAGAATCCGGCTCCACCGATCGTGGTTTCAAGGCAATCTACAAAGCCTGCTTTGCCGCCAATCGTACAGGGTTCGACACGAAGCACGACTTCGGTGAAACCTCCTCCGATTGTTCGAGGAAAGAAGATCGATCCATCAGCAAACGTCTCCAAAAATGAGATCCCGTTGCCGATGGCTGTCCGCAGCACGTTCGAGACACGAACCGCCGCGTGGCCTGTAAACCGAAAATAGCTTAAGAGTGGTTGCAGGTTAGCTTGCAACCGAATCCGAAATAAACAACAGAATCGCTCGGCCATTCGTGGCCAGTTTTAAGGGAGTCAAAGATGGTGAATCGCCATTCAACCGAATTCATCCGCGAACGACAGCGAACTTTGATCATGATGTTTGCCATAGCTTTGGTTAGCATCTCGAGCACAGGTTGCACGGCTCTGTTCTCGCCGATCGACACAATTCCAGCCTCTCGTGTGCCGCGGCAATTCCTTGCCGAGCCACAGGCTAACAAAGTACCGATCGACTATTCGCGACTTCGTCAGGACGAGCCTGAGTTCTACACGCTCGATTCAGAAGACGTGTTGGGTGTGTTCATTGAAAACGTACTTGGTGAATTTGGATCGGCACCTCCAGTTCAAATTCCTGACCCGAACAGCGATTTGCCTCCGGCGATCGGTTTCCCAGTTCCCGTTCGTGATGACGGAACGGTTTCACTTCCTCTCGTTGATCCGATTCCCGTTCGCGGCCTGACCGTTCAGCAAGCAGAAGCTTTGATCACAAGAGCCTACCGTGAAGGCCCGACTCCAATCCTGATCAAGCGTGGTCGAATCATCGTGACTCAATTGCGTAAACGAACCAATCGCGTGTTTGTCGTTCGACAGGACAACTCGCTTTCACAGCGAGGCCTTCAGTTTCAAGGTCGCGGAAGCCAGCAGGTCGTCAACGACCGTACTGACCTTTCAAGCCGTGGATTTGTTCTGCAACTTTCCGCCGGTCAAAACGACATCTTTACCGCTCTGTCACAGACCGGTGGTATCCCGGGTGTGAATGCGAAAGCAGAAATTCGCGTGCTCCGAGGAAGTCGCCTCGAAACAGCCCAGCGTGATGCCAAGATGGCTGAATTCTACCGGACGAATCAGGCGGACCAATTCCCATATGGAATTGTCCCAACTGTCGACGATGATTCCAACACACTAAAGATTCCTTTGCGGCTCAAGCCAGGCGAGATTCCAAACTTTCGTCCAGAGGACATCATTCTTCGTGACGGCGACATCGTCTATGTCGACTCTCGTGAAACAGACGTTTATTACACGGCCGGACTACTTGGTGGTGGTGAATTCCCACTTCCTCGTGACTATGACTTGAACATTCTCTCTGCGATTTCCTTAGCTCGAGTCGGCGTAGGTGCGGCACAACAGTCAGCTCTAGGTGGCCTTGGTGGTTCGGTTCAGCAAGCTCAACCTACAGAAGTAATCTTGCTTCGAGCCATTCCAGGTGATCGCCAATTGGCAATCCGCATTGATCTTAATGATGCGATCAATGATCCGCGTGAGCGAATGCTGGTGAAAGCTGGAGACACGATCATCCTTCGATTCAAGCCACAGGAAGAGATTCTGAACTTCGCTTCAGCAACCTTCTTCACCTTCGGCTTACGCCAGCTATTGAACTAGATTTCCGCGATGTGAAATCGAAAGGCCGCGAGTTCTTGCTCGCGGCCTTTTTTGTCATTCCACAGAAGCAAGGGCGGACTGGATCGGAGGTCGTGCGGAAGTTGATAGCCCGGCAACCTTAACTACCTTTTATCAAGCCGGAACCAAGTAATGTCTTTAGGACTTCGCAGAATCGTCACACCATCAATTCTGATGATCTCGCTAACGTGTCTAACCGCATCCGATTGTCGAGCCATGCTCACAGCTACTTTCGTGCAAGAGTCTGTCACGGCTCAACAGTTTGGTGCAGTTGGAGGAGACAGGCTCGACGATACTGAAGCTGTCCAGCGAGCGGTTTATTGGGCTATCGCAAATCGTGCGACTCTGAAACTCCACGGACAGCTAGACGTCTCCAAAACGATTCGCATCGAACATCCCAATCGAGGCAAGGCAATTGCAGATCAAGTCGAGATTGACATGGGCATCAACACGTCATTGGGTTCTGGAAATTGCTTAAATTGGACAGGTGCCAACAACCAGCCAATCGTGGAATGTCACGTGCTACAACGTTCCATGATTCGTCTGAGTCTTGTTAACAAAACGGCATCTGGAGTAACTGGATTTCTTTGGCACAATCCGGACGGCCGCTTGACAACAAACAACTTAAACGAAATTTCGATCTCAGTCACAGGATGCGACTTGGGTGTTCAACTTGGCGACTATGAGCGTGACCAATACAACTCAAACATTGACGACAACGCATTTCCTTATCTCTATTTCTATCGCT
Organism: uncultured Pirellulaceae bacterium; assembly: GCA_964582025.1. Lineage (GTDB taxonomy): Bacteria > Planctomycetota > Planctomycetia > Pirellulales > Pirellulaceae > Mariniblastus. Next base: position 28,174 of record CAZORS010000038.1, read on the forward strand.
GCAGGAATTGCTTATTGATTGACAGCAAGGCTCAAGACAACAACATCATCAATCACTTTCATGCAGGCGGAGCTACCGGAACGGAGCGTGACCGCGATTTTGTAATAAGAGTGAAGCGCAACGGTAACGGACTAAAAGTCAATTCTGGATTTGCTCGAACAGACAATCTTAAAAGGGATAACGCTGTCATCGACATACGTAGCGGCTCATTCTCGTGCAACAGTTTTTCCCTCGAGGGCAAAGACCGCGATCTCCTACCTTTGAGGCTTGGGGCTCACGTGACTCGTGGCCAGTCGTGCATCAACAACTTCTATACGACTGTTCCAATTAAGGACAGTAAAGGCAGAGCTGTAGTTTGCGACAATCGATCGGGCGCGAAGTTTTCAGGTTGCAGTTTTGGCGGCGACCTCGTTGCATCACAGCCAATCACTTCGATCGCAACTGTTTTCGCTGATGGGCATGGAGTTGTTTTGAAAGGAGCGGGAGCAACCGCCGTCGAGTGGACGCAAGGGACCAGATCGGGCGGCGGAAAAGGTTTTACCGCGGCTCATTCTGTCGTTAAAGCAACCGGATTTGCTGGCCGCTCCTTGAAAGTAAAAACAGAAAGAGTGTTTCCAGTTACTTCACGTTTTTCTGTCTTCATTAAGAACTTAACAGAGCCAATAACGACGGTGGGAAAGCCGCCTCCCATTATCCATGACAAAGACATTGGCCGTGAAATTGCATTTATATTTGCTGCTGACGAACAGAATCGAGCCGTCAAATGGCATTCCACGTTTGAGCTATCCGATGGCAGCGCCCAAACGATCGTCCCAGCGAACAGGAAACGCGTGTACAAGTTTATTTGCGACGGTTCAGCATGGGTCGAATTGTCACGAAGCGGCCAGGCACCCGGCAATTTACTGCCACAACCTCACTGACCTACATAGTTTTAAAAACCTGCTCGAGTGCCCCATAAAGGATTCGAACCTCTGTTCCCGAGCGGAAAGCCCGATGTCCTGGGCCGCTAGACGAATGGGGCCGGCGACAGACTCGATTATTCTTTCTTGACACGATCCGTCAAGGTTTAACGGCGCTTTGGAGATTTTGACGCACGTGCCGACACTCTCTTTCGAATTCGATCGATTGAGTTTTCGGCCTGTGAACGTATCAACAACGATTCATGATCCACCACCTTTTGTAATGTTTCAAGCGACTCCAAATCGCCAATTTTCCCCAGCAATTGACAAGCATTCAGCAAAACACTTTCGTCATTTTCAACCGCAATCCAAGGATGCACCCAAGGCGTCGACGTTGAGCCAAAAGCTTGCAGGACGCCTGCAATTTTTGTCCGATCTGAACCGTCAAGCCGCTCGCAGAGCTCGGGAATTATCCGCGGATCGCGGAGCTGAGTCAGTATCTCATATGTCCGCCACCGAACGTCAAATGAAACGTCATCAATACGGGCAAAAATATAAATCAGACTCTGGTCGCTATCGTGGTTGGCCAACAAATCAAGAGCGGACAATCGGAGGAATTTGTCGTTATGTGAAAGCATGTTGATCATCACGTTCAACAAGCCCGGATGTCGACCCTGCGGCCATTTTTTTTTCAAGGAATCAATCGCTCGCCGCTTTACATCCACAGCAACCTTAGGGTCAACCAACTGATCAACAATCGTTCTTACATTCCGAGGCAGATATTCAAGCTGTCTGTCCGTCACTTTGACAAGGTAAACCGGGTTCTCCATTGGTCTGCCTTTTTCGTCACGCTGAATTTCACGATCGAGGCGAATCGCTGACGCAGGATCAAATTTCAACGTCGTGATGTTGCGATTGTCCAAATTCTTCGTTGCCATTTCCAACGGAGCACCAATCGGACGACTGACAATACCGTCCTCCGGATGTGCGGAGACAACTTCCTTGTTTTCAGGTTCCAAAGATTCCTTATCAGGCTGCCGTGCTGTTTTCTTAAGCGAATCGGCATGGTAGCGCTTGGCGATCAACTGGTCGGCTTCGCAAAGCATCGAGACCACGATCGCCATTCGCTTACCATCTGCCATCAAGAGTTCCGCCTGGAGTCCGTCTTCAGCTTCGGAAACCTTGACTAATTCAGCTTCGATTTTGTAGGTGCCAGAAGTATCTGTCCAAGTCCTTTGCTGTGCCTGACATTCGTTGCTGGAAATTCCGACACAACACGTGACCAAGCAAACAACCATCAAAAGCAAACATAGGAGATTGTTGGGCGAATTCATAATTTCAAATTGGTTCTTGGAAGAATCTGGCTTGGCGATTAGCTGCCGCATATTGTAACGCTCTTTGCCAAACTGGCCCACGCGGATCTCAGGTCGCCATAGAATTCTGCTCAAACAGCGAACCCATTCTCGATTACGGCCTCAAAACGATACCAAATTCATCGAGTGCCCCTTTTGAGTTTTTGGCTCAAATCGATAGCATATGAACTGGATAAACATTCAAATTTACAAATCCATAAGGAACGTTTGGCCACGCCGAGCAATAAACGCATGAGCAACTCAAGGCAAATCCGGATCTTCGACACAACATTACGTGACGGTGAGCAGTCTCCTGGCTGCAGCATGAATCTCAAAGAGAAGCTCGAAGTTGCCCAAACGCTTATTGATATGGGAGTCGATGTCATCGAAGCCGGTTTCCCGATCGCATCGCCCGGCGACTTTGAATCGGTCCGAGAGATCGCAACGTCGCTCGGAAATCGCGACGTCGAAATTTGTGGCCTTGCCAGATCGAACGACAAAGACATCGACCGTGCATGGGAAGCGCTCAAGCATTCCGCGAATCCAAGAATTCACGTTTTCCTTGCGACCAGCGCGATTCATCGCGAATTCAAATTGAAGATGAGCCCCGAAGAGATCATCGATCGAGCGGTCGCTGGTGTGAAGCGAGCCAAGAGCTATTGCGACAACATCGAATTCTCACCCGAAGACGCAGCCCGCACTGAAATCGATTTTCTCTGTCGAGTCGTCGAAGAGGTCATCAAAGCTGGGGCGACGACAGTCAACATTC
>CAZORS010000039.1:0-15899 GCA_964582025.1 uncultured Pirellulaceae bacterium
GAAAGACGGTCGCTTGATCATCTGCGCGATCAACCTTTCTGATCAACCCAACCAATTGGCGATCACAATCGATCAAGATAATGAACCAGCTGTCCTCACCCATGAAGCGCTCGTCTTCGATAGCTTGAGCACATCGACGTTGTTAGACATCGACGCGAACCCACTGAAGCCAATTGAGCCTACCGACAAACGCATCACTCTTCCTCCGCTATCAATCAGCAAGCTCGTGATGACAGAACCGATTGGCGACGGGACCAAACAATGAAGTGAAGCTACGTGCGTATCAAACCGCGAATAAACGCCAAAGCACGCGAATTTCATTTTCGAATATTCGCGTTTGACCACAACTCATAGATGAACTTTCACTTTGACATTCTATCGACGACGCGAAGAGCTATTCAGAGTGTCTCCGCAGCAGAAGAATGACGCCTCGGTCGATGTGGCCGAAGCCGGTTATTGGCACAGCCCGAACTGCGCCTAGACTTTCAAGTGGCGGATATTCTCTCAGCCATAGTATAGGAGTGGGCTATCGCTATGACCAAAACTCAGTTTCTTGGTCCAAATGAATTTTGCTGAACTCTGGTCCGGTTGGGCAGTTATATTTCGAATTTCCGTCTCGGTAGTCTGCATCCTTACCGGAATTAAAAAACACGAGCTGTGCAATTCGCATTCCAGGCCTAAGAACAATTGGCACTTCACCATCATTTACCAATTCAAGTGTGATGCAGCCTTTGAAGCCAGGAGCCACACTACACGCAGTCGCAATGATTAAACCCAATCGCCCCCATGATGAACGTCCCTCAACAGTCGCTGCAAGATCTTTTGGCATTGAGACGTATTCCAATGTCGCTGCCAAAACTAGTTGGCGAGGATGGATTACAAATTTCTGCTTAGATTGAATTCGGATTTTTCGCTGAGTCCGATGTAAAGAATCGAGCAACTCTTCCGATTGACTTGAATCGACATGGGGAACTTCTGATCGTTGCAAAATAATAAACTGATGGCCAATCCTTACATCAATTGACGCAGCACCGACTTGCCCGGGATCCAGCATCGGAGTCAAAACAAGAGGGTCTTCGCTACGTTCTACTCGACTCCAGAGCTCACCATTCGATAATACGCTCACTGTGTTCCTTTCCATGCTAAGAAATCTGATTTCAGATCTGCATCTTCAATTGCCTTCAACGTCAATCGACAAAGCTCACGATACTTAGACAATTCAAGCCCAGTGGTTTCTAGCGTGAGCCGCTTTACCCATGCAGCCGTAAGAATGGCAGAGAAGCTCGCAGGCTGACTCTCATGCTTTCCAGATTCGATAATTTCACAAGGAGGAACCATCAGCTCAAGTCTCCCGATTAGGCTGGCAACTTCTTCAATCGAGCTCGACCATCTCCTTGGGTAAGATTCACTAAGACGTTTCACTTCGGATTTCGCTCGGTCGAGTGATTCATTCATACAGTCGTAGGCAATTTGAATTAATGGATTAGTTGGAGCGGCGGTTGGCACCTTCGTCAGCTTTTCCTCGTCTTGAATCCCAGCCAGCACGGCGTCAGCGTGTGTCGTATGAGTTGCCTCGCGGAGAGTTTCAGCCAATTGATTCAGCTTATTCTCCAAGTCTTCTTTCTCTTTCAAGTACTCAATTGCGGTCGCCAATCTTCGTCGCCACGGCGGGTAGAATTGTGTTTCTGGCGCCGGTTCAAGATCAAGCTCGCACGTGGCAGCAAAAGAAGAAATAGTCCAAAGAGCGGCGGGCCCGAAAATCGCAACCGCTCCCATATCGCACATAAGCTCTCGGAGAATTTGCTGCCATGCCTGAAGGGTGTAATGGACTAGCTGATCTAATCGTTGTTGGTCGAAAAGAGGCTGAGCCGATTTCCCAACAAGCTTCTTACATTCGTCCCTTAGCTTCGTATCAATGTTTGATTGTTCGGAAACGACGAATGGTTCCACGATGGGATGGAAAAGCTCATGCGCGATCAAGATATGGAGGAACGCGTTTGCGCGATGAAGCCCAGGTAGATAAATAGTCACAAAGTTGTGTGCAGCTGATGGTGACCATGACACCATGTAGTTCATATCTGGAGTGGTGGTTAACAATAAATCGCGGCTCGGCATGATCTGGTTGGCAAGTTTTTCGATGCTTGGAACCAAACTCCAAGGCACCTCATCACTGCGAGCTCGGTCGAGCACCTCGAGTTGCGATCGGTTGCGAACTAATTTGCGATACTCAGAAACTAAACGGTCGGACGCGCCAATTGGGTCTGCTGAATAGTCTTGTTCGATCGCCTTTAATTTTGACTCTGTGTCACCTAGCTGTTTGCCCAAATGCTGAATGCGATCTTTGGCTGAAGCGCTGGGGAAGTCGAGAGCATCAAGGCGTTTTAGATAAAGCTGAAACCTGTCGAGGTCGTATTTAGCGTGAAGCAAGCCGCGAGCGAATTGAAATTCCAGCATCAGTTGGAGTACCTGTCACCTGTCATAAACATTCGTTTTGAGGGAGTGCGTAAAGCTTCGTCTGCTTTCATCCCTAGATGTTTTCCGAGGCCACGGAAAAATTCAGCCGCCACAACAAGTTCGTCTGGGTCAACCGATTTTGAAGCAAGCACAGACTCGATCGTCTTCTTAATGCTCTCAACAAACACCAGCAATTGCTCATAGTCGATTGTCTGCTCTTGATCAGGCGACGTCTTTCGAAATCTAAGGTCTGCGGTCCAAGTTAATGGCTCGAGAGAAGAGACCCCAGAAGATGCCGTTTTCGATTCGATAAACTTTCCCCCATCGAGGACCTGCTGCAAAAACGATTCGGCAAATTTAAAGCAATCGTTGTCCGAAATGGATTGGCGCTTCTCCCAAAGACGTAATTGACTGGACACACGAACAGACATGTCTGCCAAGTGAACCAGTTCATCTGTCTTTTGAAGATCAGCTGTAGTCATAGTCGAACCCCTGCCGTCCTTGGTTAGATAAGACAACCACGTCCATGGATTATCTTGGATGTTCGGATTCTTTTCAATGTCGAATTCTAGGTCACTAGCAGCGATTTTCAAGCTATCGGTCTTTAAAACAGCAGATTGAGAGTGATTTCCGTAGGCTTGGAAAGTGTGGAATTATTGGCGGCAGAGTCAAGTTTAGACAGAACGACGGACCAAAGAACTCCGGTCTGACACACCAGCGCGGCGAGAGACCTGACTTATCGCATTGAATTTTCCAGCGGAAACGACAAATCAATCACATGCAGCGGCGATGGAAAACCGTCGACTGGGCCGGGTTGATCGGTCGTGATTAACTTTGCTGGTTCTCGTTGGCAGTAAATGGAAAGCACTTTTTCGTTTTTCCATCGTTCATGGTCCAACAGTGGTTCGCCGGCGACGGCAAGCTGAAACGGAAGATCGACCTGGGCCCAAGTCCAAGCTGTTTGCTCCTCGTTCGGTGTGCCTTTGATGATCCGCAAGTTTTCTTCGTCGTCATTGAAGACAAGGAAAAGTGATCGATCCACGTCGCCCAACAACTTGGGGCGATTTCCGGTAAAGGGGATCCACTCGCTGCTCCAGTGGCCGTCGGCGGTTCTCCACCAGTGTCGATAACGACGATCGCCAGCGGACTCGATACGTTGGCCAGCCACGATGTGAACGCTGCCATCGGTATAAGCGTATTGCGTGTTCTGATTCGTCACGCCGGAACCAATCGGAATCGGAGAAACGACAAGCCCAGGCGAATCGAGATGAATTAGCTTGTCGCCCGTCTTGCCGATCACTTTACCAGCCGAGTTGTGCCATGTTCGGCCATCGTCGTCACTGTAGACGTAGCAAAGGTCGTGCTGGTTGCTGGCCAACGTTCTTTTGAATTTGTCTCGCCAAAACCATGAAGCATGCAAACGATCTCCGGCGTAGCAAAGGTCGTTCATGTACGGGCAGCGAACAAGGCTGGTTTTGCCGTCAGCAGTGAAGTCTCCGATCTCGCGGGATATGAACGGGCCCAATCCTTTCGTCCATTGATGGTTGTTACCATCGTATTCTTCGATGACTCCGTCGCCGTTGGCTGAGGTGCCGCCGCGATAACACAACATCAGGTTGCCATTGGGAGCGTTGAAGAAGCGTGGATACGTCACCCGGTCAGCAGGCTGTACAGAACCAAGCGTATGCTGGACCTCGCCAAAGAGCTGCGTGCTCCAGGTTGTGGATTCGGGTTCACTTGCGGCTCCGATTTTGGAAACGCGATAGTTGAGTGGCGTCGCATGATGGTCAAAGGCGAGGTGAATCGTGCCGTCTTTGTGGCAGATACCGATGACGACTGTATTGTGCGCGTCGTTGGATTCGATTTTGTAGTCGGTGAAGCGAATGACTTCCCACGATCCAGCAGGAAGCTTTCGGCGGCCAACGCAAACGTGTCGATTGGCGTCGTAGTAGGTCGCGTATTGGAATCCGCGAAAGGAAGTGATGGGAGTCTGCTGGTGTGAGCGACCGTTAATGGTGGTAGAGAATTTGGCAGCTTTGCCTTCGGCGAAGGTGAGAGCGCGATCGTCGACGGTGGTAATTTGTTTTGGTAGTTCGTCGTCGGAAGAGAACGCGAAGGTGATGACGGATGCGATTGCCAGTGTGGCAAGGATGCAGAAGGGTTTGGTGAGTGAGTTGAGTTTCATGAAGTTTGATTTGGCTCGGTTGTGGGTGCCATGTTTACGCAACGCGTAAGCATGCTCGTACTTCGCGTGAGCATGGCACCCAGCGCATCAGGAATTGGTTCTATACGTTAACTATCGAGGCCAAATACCCACCAAACAAGACCTTTCCTTCTCCCCTTTGTGGGAGAAGGTGGCCGAAGGCCGGATGAGGGGGCAAGATCATGGTATTGCCTGTGTTTCACGCTTTCACTTCGGCTTCCCCTCACCCCCGACCCCTCTCCCCCAAGGGGCGAGGGGAGATTGTCAAAAACAATTTGCTTGCTATCCCTCGTGTTCCTGGAACAACTCCACAAACTCGCGATGGATCTCAGGTTGCTCTTTCGATAGCTCCGACGATTCGCCAGGATCGGCTTCGATGTCAAACAACATCACCGGCGCTTCCAATCCATACTTCACCGCTTTCCATTTGCCTCGCCTCGCTGCCTGAAAGACTTCGCCGATCACTCCCGAATTAGGATCGCCCGCCTGTTTGCCAAACTCCCAGTACAAAGTTCGCTCTGGAAGTTCGGTGGGGCTGTCCGACAACCGGCAGCCAATCGAAACGCCATTTGTTTTCACTCGCGGGACCAAATTCAGGTCAACATCGGCAATGTCGGCGAACGTGGGCAGCACATCTGCAAAAGCCCATGGCGTTTCGTCAACACGAGCCGTTTTGATTTGTCCCGGCCAGCTCAAGATCATCGGAACGTGAATCCCGCCGTCGAATAGATCTCGTTTCATGCCTTTATAGGGCGCCGATGCCTTGAAGTAGTCTGGATCAGCTCCGCCCTCGTCATGCGGTCCATTGTCCGATGTAAAGATGATCAGCGTGTTGTCTGCGATCCCTTTGGCCTGGAGCGTTTTCACGATCCTGCCAACGTAGGCATCCAGCGCCGTCACCATTCCCGCCATCGTCGCGTTGGGCTTGTCGACCGGCTCCGGGTAGTACCACGCATATTTGTCTGCGGGCTTTCCAGTCGACATTCCGGTGTAAGGCTGTTCGGCGAACGCTTTCTCGTAAGGCTCGACAAACTCCGCCGGTGCCGCCAGTTCCGCGTGCGGTGACGTAAAGTTCAACATCACGAAAAACGGGTTGCCGTGATCCTGGTTGATGTAGTCGATGGCTTCATTGGTAAACAGCTCTTGTGCGTAAGCTCCCTTGTTGCCGCCTTCGTTTTCCTCGATGCGAATCTTCTTGCCATCGCGCCACAGAATCTGCGGGTACTGGCGATGCCCTTCAAGGATTGAGTACATCCCGTACCACGTATCAAAACCCATCGAAAGCGGATCGGTGACACCCATTTGCGAACCGATGGAATACTTTCCGAACAAAGCCGTGTCGTAACCAGAGTGCTTGAGCACGTGAGCAATCGTCACATCGATGTCGCGCAGTTGGACTTTGTTGGAGTTGTTCACCATCAGCCGGCCATCGCGACCTGTGAACAGCGACACCCGAGAAGGCGAGCAAACGGTGTTGCCCGAATAGGCTTGCGTAAATCGAATGCCGGACTTGGCAAGTTCGTCAAGATTCGGCGTCTTGATCGGCGTATCGCCGTAGCAACCGATCTGATTGAAACCCAAATCATCCGCCATGATGAAAACGATATTTGGTTTTGCGTTGTCATCGGCGTATGACGTTTGCGGAACAAACAGGAGGCAGAATAACAATAGACCGAATATTCTTGTCATGGCTTCAACGCGAGGAGTCTGAAGATGTCGGGTGCCATGCTCACGCGCAGCATGAGCATGCTTAACAATTCGAGCCGGTGAGTTTTTCTTTTTGTGGGTTACCAATTCAAGCCCTTAAATACGATTCGCAACCGTGGCTAGCGCCGGTCGGCTAATTAATTGAAATTGAGCGTCTTGCGATAATTGGATCGGAATGCCAAAAGATCGAAGACGTTAATTCGTCCATCGCTGTTTGAGTCAAAATCAGCGAGGTAATCATCGTCACCTTCCTGCAACAAGTAAGTTCTTCGAAAGCTAAGCAAGTCAAACACATTGACGGTGGCATCTCCGTTGTGATCACCAAAGAGACGGAAGAACTTGTCTTCTGCCGTATCGCCAAATACAAATGATTCTGAAGCATCGCCGTCACCGTCGACATCCAATCCATGTCCCGTGTTCGATAGGACTTGGCCAGCAAGAATTGACAGATCGTAGTAGCCATCGACCAGCGAACCGTTTTGCACGAAAGATCCTGAGAAAGTCAGGTCAACGATTGAGTTATTCGATCCTGGCCGGAACTCAAAGCTGACGTCAACAAGGCCTCCATCAGCTCCACGTTTGTTGACCACGAAAGCTCCGGGCTGTATGGTCACTGGTCCATCAAAGGTGACCGAAGCGGTTGAGATGCGCGAACGTGAACTGCTTTCGCCGATCGCAATATTGGACTTGGTGAGCTCAACAAGGTTGTTCACCGCAATCGAAACAGGCTTTTCAAAAGAAAGTCCATACGAATCCGTTGTCTTGAGCCGGATAGAATAAGATGCCAATGTTTCGTAGTCGAGGACTTCACCTGCGGACAGGTACAGCTTGTCATCGACGATATTGAATTTGGTGTTGTCACCGTCGCCCGTTCCGGCAACCAGCGAATAAGTATGCGCATCCGCTGAGTCTGGATCACTGGTTGTCAAATCGGCAACGAAAAGGTCCGAGTCGGTGCGGAGATTCTCATTGAGTGCGCTATCCGAAAGGACAATGTCATTTGGGGCTTGTCCAACCGCACGGAACTCGAACCAGTCGTAACTGAAATTGTTCCCGTAGAACTCTACACGGAAAACTCGATCCGGTCCGCCCCACTCAGTCAGGTCGATTTGATCCAGCGTATGACTGACTCGATCGTTGTTCGTGTTGGGAATGTCGACGTTGCCGAGTTCTGTAAAAGTTGAATCAGCATCTTCAGCGACTAACAGCCGGACTCCTTTTGTTGAGTCGTTGTTAGACCATGAACGAATGTCGATGTCGTAAACTCCAGGCACCACATCACGCGTGAACTCCAACCACTCGCCGTCGCGAATGTCGCTGAGTACGATGCTGCCAGCGAACAAATCGACATCTTCGTAGATTCGCGCTGCGTTGCCTCGGTTTCCTTCGGTCGTATCGAAGTACGCGATGTCCTGGCCGCCAAGGTCAAATTCTTCTGCCAGTACGCGCGTTCCATCTTCAACCGCTTGTTCAATGAATTCGCGTTGTGTGCCGTCATCGTTATCCGCGATGTCAACAGTAACGGAATCGATGGATAGCGATGTGGTCGGCAATCGATACGGCATCAAGCCCGTCGGGGTCGATGTGTCGGCCTCCATCTCAACGCCGCCAACAAAGACCAGGACATCCTGAGTCATTTCTCTCGCGCCGCGATAGGCTCCCCAGCGAAATGCGATGTCATTGTTGGGGCGCTCCCAATAGCCCTGCCCTTTTAGCTCACCGTTGAAATAGACTTCATACTCGTGGCCATTATCGCGAATGCGGATGTCAAAGCTCTTACCGATCATGTCCTCAGCAAGGATGAATCGAGTGGTTCCGCCGTCGTAATTTCTACGGTGCGTGAAGTTAATCGTACCGTCATCCTGCATGCCAACGTGAACTGACCATTCGACGCCAACTTGATAAGACTGGAAGATGGACATCGATTGCGGTTTAAGCACGGTGTAGCGAGCGGAAAAGTCGTTCCAAACGCCTTTCTGCCAACCGGGAGAAAACGCTTCGATTCGGGCAGCCAACTCGCGATCATTGCGAACGTTCTCTTCGCCCTGAAAAACGCGGAAGACCTGAGTGTTGCCGTCTTCCTGATACCAACGCGTCCAACGGTCAAAGAACGGTCGCCTGATATTCGAATTTGCCAGTGTGTGGATGCGAATATCTTCCGGAATCGTTCCGTTGGCTGGAAGCCCTTGCTCAAGCACGGCATTGTTTACATCAATCGTCGATCCTGTGATTCCCGCCGTCGAGTTGAAACCGGTTGGCAATTGCCCACTGTCAATCAGTTCCTGAAAGGTCGGGTCTGGTGGACCGGTTCGTGTGTACAAATCTTCCACGGTCACATCGGGATAGTTGGGATCAACGACGGTACCGGTGATTCGATGTGTGATCGAACTACTGTGATCCCCTTCCACGTTTTGGTCGTCCGCGGCAAGAACGGTAATCGTTCGTGGACTCATGTCGGAAAGCGAAATGACTTGCGACGGCGCAAAGTTGGTTCCGTCGATGCTGACTCGTGTTTGAGCATCGGCGGTGATCGTGATCTCAACCGGCCCTGTAGGCATCGAATCGAGGGCGATCGTGTAAGTGTCCGTTCCACCTGCTTCAGAGAGATCCAAATCGTCAGCGCCGTTGATCGAAATGCCGGCAGCATCGTTGTCACCGATCGTCGCGGTTTGGTCTGCGGTCCCAATCGTGACCGTGGCATCGCTTGGGTTCGAAATCCGAAAGTTAAGAAGCTCCGTTGGCTCAATTGCGAAGTCCTCAATCACATTGACGATGTAGGTGCCTTCGCTTGCACCTGAAGGTATCGAGATCTGTGCGTCATCTGCAATCGCGACGTAATCTTCGCCAGCGATTGCAGTGCCGGTGCCAAGGTCATCCAAATCAAACGTAATCGCAGCGCCAGTCGCATTGGGCTGGTCAAGTGTCACCGTCAACTCGATATTTCGGGAGCCTTCGATCCCCTGTTCGAAGTTGTACGTTCCTGCGCGCGTTGTCGCAGAAAGGTCGGCAACCGCTGGCGGTGGATCTTCGTCGCCGATGAATCGCAGTTCTGATGCCATGACGATTCCATCAGTCGAGAAATTGTCAACGTCCATGCGAATGTGTGTCACGCCCGAGATGACGCCGGGCAACATCTGAAGTTCGGGTGAAAACACAACGGGGTTGGATGGATTTGAACCTTGATTGGTTGAAGAATCTTCTTCTGGAACCTGACTCCACGTGAGCGTGTCGCTGCCAGTGAAAGTCGCTCCACCGTCGGTTGAATAGGACAGCGTCGTATTGTTGAAGCCTCGATCGGTCTGCGGAGTGCCGTCGCCAGCAATCTCGGAGCTGTTCCACAGAATCATGCCGCTTACATCAAAGGTGCCTCCCAGATCAAAGGTCAGCGTGTTGATGTCGTTAGCGGCCCTGATACGTGAAACGCGTTCGTTGCTGTTGCCTGAAATGTGAGTCGGCAATTCGTTTGGCAGGAAGGCACCGGACTCGACAGCCGTGGGATCTGAAAGGCCTGAGCCGTCGTACCAGTGGCTTCCGTTAGTTCCGTACTCAAGATACGATCCGCCGACGCTAGCCAAGGTTGCATCCACTGGCGCAATCGCGATGCTTGCCAGCAAGTTGCGAGATTCCAGTTGTGAGAACGGAAGCTTGGTTTGGGAGCTGCTGCGTTGTCGCATGCGTACAATCCGTTTGTGCCGGTTATGATGCCTGTGGAGAGTTCAATCGTATAAGTGTTATCGCGTCCTCACCAACTTCCCCGTGCCAGATTGGCCTGCCGAAGATTTTCCGCCTGAAAATAACGACGATCGGTTGGAGCCGAAAGTGAATGGAATCGTAATGCCGAATCGGGTTCGGAATGGAAGCAAATCGAGGACGTTTATCAATCCATTGGCCTGAAAGTCCATCGCATAGTTGTAGTTACCATCACCGTCGACTGAATTGTAGGCTTGGCGGAAAGCCAATAAGTCGATGACATTAACAGTGCGATCCCCGTTTGAGTCTCCGTAGAATGCGAAGAATGCGTCGCTTTCAACATTTCCGAAAGTAAACTCTTCTCTCATCGGCACACCATCCATCGTCACAAGACTTGAATCAAGAGTGACTTGGTAGTTGCCATCAACAAGGGCACCGTTTGAGTTTCGCGTATGAGAGTCAAACGTGATGGTCGCCGTTGTTTGGCCACCAGAAAATTGCGTGTTAACGCTTGATGCGACCGCTGCAAAAGTTTCTTCGGTCGCCGTGCTTCGTTGCACGACAGAGACGGCTCCTTCGGCGAGTTCGACATCACCATCGAAATTGACAGTTACCGATTCGATGGTTGAACGTTGATCTTCTCCCAAGTCCAATTCTACGCTCGCGACGACCGGAGACACGGCGACATTGAATTCTAAAACTCGAAGATTCGTTCCTGTTGCGCTCGCCGTGTTAGTGCCGCGTTCCTGAAGGAAAACGGAGAGAACACCGTCGTTGAAAAGTCGCGTTTGATCCAGAATCGCGTCGGACTGATAATTACGAGTCCCTTCGTAGAGCAACGTCCAATCCGAATAGTTCGCAGCCTTGGTGGCTCCTGCAATGATCAGATCGCTATTGCTTGTATAGACCGCGAATACGTTGCCGAAATAGTCATATCCAATCTTGGGACGCGTGCTTACCCGTCGCGAAGTTGGCAATTGATTCCGAGTCCAAACTCCGGTCACTGGATCTCGATGGTAATGGTAATAGGCAGATTTGAGAGCATTGAATCGCTCACCCGGAACCCAGTCAAATTCATCGCCAACTCCATCGTCCCGACGATGCCACATCAACACATGGACACGACCGTCAGCGTCGACGGCTTGCCCCTGCTGGTTCATTAAGCTCTCAGTTCGATCAAGGTCAACGACATTGATGCCGGGCGAGTTCAAATCGATTTGCAATCCTGTATTTTTGTCGGCAACAAGCAATCCGTCGTTGCTCAACCAAGTGTTGCCACCATCTTCGCTGTAAGCGTACATGATGTCGTGGTTAGGGTCGCTCGAACCTTCACGCCATGTCCACGTCACGTGGATTTTTCCGTCTGGACCCGTGTCCATTCCGTTCAGGTACGCGTTTCGGTTGGTTGAATTTCCGGATGTGTAACCATCTGAATACGTTCCAGCATTACCGTCGATGATCACATGGGAGCCGCCCCAACGCTGGTTGTTTTCATTGCTCTTGGCGCTCACAGCAACGTTGTCGAGGAACCCATGGTGTCCGCCGCTGTCCGGCGTGCCACCTTCGAGTTCGAGCAGAAAGATAACAGTTCCGTTTGCGTCGAGAGTGTGATCAGCCAGACCAGTAAGATCGACATCGATGTCGAACATGTCGACTTGACCACCAGTACCTGAGTCAATCGTACCTGTTGCCAGATCGGCGACTACGGAAACGCTGCTTCCGGCCAAGGTGGATAATGTCCAGGAACGCGCCGAATCCGGACGGAACGTTCCAAGGTCAAAGTGAAACGCACCCAAGTCGGTATCGGATCCTGAAGTGTCCGTAAAAGTGAAGGTGTACGTGTGGTTCGCACCATTTGTCAAACGCGCACCGTCATTGGTGCTTTCGTCCGTCGTGTCAGCCGCAGTCCCAGCGAAACTTCCGAACGTTCCGTCCGTACTCGCGCCCTGATTGCTGATACTGCCGTTGGTTGAATCGTAAGTCGCAGTTGCCGTATTCTGAAACGAGGCTGCGAAAGGCAAACCGCCCGAGGTGGACCAATTCTCAAATCCGGCGATGATCACAGGCTCCGATGAGCCTGATGTATCTGCGTTGTAGCGTAAGAAATGCGTATCGCCATTCCCGCTTCCACCCGTGCGATAGGTGACGACAACATCGCCGCCCGGCCCGTCAGCAAAGCGCGGATAGGTGACTCCGGTGACGTTGCCTGAATCCTCAGCGTTGAACTTTGACCGCTCGCCTCCAGGAACAAAGAACAGATTGGCAGCATCGGCTGTTTGAGTCGCCCATTCCGAGTTTGATATCGTTGCTTTGCCGATACCGCGGGTTGTGAGATAGCGGAGGTTGTCGACATGATGGTCGTACGCGAGGTGAATGCGGCCATCACCAGAGATACCCATGCCGATCACATTGTGGCTATCCCATTGCCCTGCCCCGGAGCCGTCTCCGTCCTCGTCACCATTTTCCATGTCGTAGCCAGTATCGAAGACTTGCCACGTATTGGTTGGGTCGGACAGATCACGGCGGGCCAAGTAGATGTCTTGTTCGTCGTTTGGGCCGTTGTGGTACCACGTTGCAAATTGGTAACCGCCAAAAGTGATAAGCGGTTCAGACTGATGTGCTTTTCCGTTGATACCCTGATTGAAGTTGCCAGTATTTCCCATCAGCAATGCGTCGCTGTCCAGAACCATGTCCCGAACCGGCGTCAATTGAGCGTTGACGCAGGATGCCAGCGTGCAGCTTAAGAATAGGGCGAGAACGCATTGTTTCGCAATTTCTAACATTCGTCCTTGAATCCGGTTGAAATTGCTGTCTGCAATAGATTCCATTTCGTTCCTTTCCGTGAAGTTTGGCTGGAAAAGGCCTTGCCGAGAACGGCAAATTCGACTGATTGACGTGTGAATCAGGTTGATGGCCAAAGAGGCTGAAAGAGGTGGGAGGCCATCAATTCCAGTATAGCGCGAATACCCTTCTCAACCCTGACATTGGTTTTCCCTTTTGCGACAACGGTTGTCTGCACAATCGAACGAGTTAAGTAAGGGATGTGCGTATCCGATCAATTTTCAGTAGTCAGTGGGGCATACCCCATGGGTGTCGCGAAACGACAACCCTTTTCGGCCCTCAAGGGTTTGCATCAGTTCATAATGAATCTACAGATTTCGTCGACATGACCGGTTTCTCCGATCACGACTGATCTTTTCACATTTCCGGCGTGTTCGCCATCAAGAGTTTGCCATCATTGGGAGAGATAGTAACGATGAAGAAACAATTTTTTACTTTGTGTGCAGCGGCTGCGATGTTCGCAATGCCTGTTGCAGCTCAAGCAGACCTGATCGTTGGTATCGATCAGTGGCGGAGTTCTACAACTAACTTGACGCCTTTGAATTATGCGGTTCAGGACGGGGTGGATGTACTCATTACACGAAGCGGTACAAGTTCCAGCGGGGCTTCGGCGACCCCTGGTGTCAACGCTGACGGTTCCAATGACGGGTCGATAGGCTCAATTGTCACTTCAGGAGTCAGCACTTCTCAGGGTATCAACGGCGAGTCATACCGCTGGATAAATGGAGGCTTGACCGCAAGGTTTGATTTTGAATTCACTGATACCAGTGGTTCGGATCGCATCCTCGACACTTTTCACTTCGATTTTGCTCGCACCCGACCAGGGGTGACGCCAAATTTCGACTTGTTCTTGCTTGACGGAGGATCGGAAACTTTGTTAGCTTCGGGTACCAACACTGCAAGCAACGGGGCGGGCACGCCTAATCTTGACTACGAGGATTTTGATCTTTCATTGGGCGGACTGGCTTTCAACGCAAATAGTTCGGTAACGTTGAGTTTGCGATTCTCTGGTGCCACCGGTGGTTCTTCTCACCACGGTCACCTTGATAACGTTGGGCTCAGCACTGCTGTTCCAGAGCCAACATCTCTTGCGATCTTCGGTTTGGCTGGCCTCGGTTTGGCCATTCGCCGCCGTAAGTAGTCGTTAAGTGGTACGCTTTCACAAGCTAAAAGCTTTCAAAGCGGCGGGATGAGTTGAACTCGTCCCGCCGCTTTTTTGCTGCTTAGTTTTGGCTAACTAAACCCGAAGGATTCGAAGTGTTCAAAAGGTTTCTTTCTGCCTCAAAAAAGCGATCTACAAATTCGACTCGCAAGTTAGAGCTTGACTGGAATTCGCTTGAGCCTCGTCAGCTACTGGCGGCCGATGAAGGATTTGTTGGGAGCTATTTTGCGGGTAGCACTCCAGATTCTTCTCCTGCGATCGTTCAACATGATGCACTGATCGATTTCGACTGGGGCCAGCGATCTCCGCTCAATGGGACAGCCGACAGCGATGGTTTCTCTGCAAGATGGGAATCAAACATCGTCGCCGACCACACGGCAACACATGAGTTCATTTTTCGTTCAAATCCGGACGACGGGATTCGGGCTTGGGTCGATGATCAGTTAGTCGTTGATGCGTGGGATGGAATCGGGACCGATGACCTTAGAATGGACGTTGGTCTTATGGCACACACACCAACATCGGTCAAAATCGAATATCGCGACATTGTTGGCGCCGCAAAGCTTTGGTTCGGCTGGACCAGTCCGGAACTTCCTGTCGAAGTCGTCGGTCCTGAGTGGACGTCGCTTTCAAAGGCCGGGCAAGATGCGATTGACGATGAAACACCGCGCGGAGTTCTACACGAACAGCTGACTTCGGTCGGTACCGACTTTCTTACAACCGGAGCCGTGAACTACGCCAATGTGACTGCCGGATCGATTGCTGGCTCCATCAGTGCGCCCTCCGATTCGACAGCCCATCCCGGGCAGCGAACGCGTGGATTCATCGTGCCTGAAACATCGGGCACGTACCAGTTGCGCATCTCCGGCGGTGACGCGAATCGTCTTCTGATCGCTGATGATGCGGATTCGGCGTTGGCACGTGTTGTGGCGTCAAGTGACTCGCCATCGACACCCGGCCAGTGGAACGCTGATCCCGGTCAGACTTCTGGTGCGATCGAACTGGTCGCAGGGGTTCGTTACTACTTCGAAGCCCGTCAAACGGATGCTGATGCTTACGATGGACTTGAAGTCCAATGGCGCAAAAGTGGATCGGGCTGGGAGGCGATTCCAAATGCACAGCTTCGACCTGTCGAGGCTGAAGTCGGCGTTCGTGCGGTCATTTCGGCGGCCAACGAGTCTTACGACGGTTCAACGGTCGAGCTGTCATTCGACGTTTCGCGTGATGATGACTTTGGGCGCGATCTCGACGTCGAGATCAACTACGGAGGTGTTGCTCAGCGAGGCACTGACTACACCGGTTCGATTTCAACGGTCACGATTCCTGCGGGCCAACGGTCGGCTCGCGTGAATCTTGTCGTGACGAATGACTTTGTCGACGAGCTGCGAGAAACGATTGAAGTAAGCATCAACGACACCGATAACTACGCATTGGTCTCACCTGTTCGTGCTCGCACGACGCTTACGATTTACGGCAGCCTCGTCCCTGAAGGCAACTCAATCGTTGCCGACGATCCGCTGCATCTGGATAACATCGCTTCGATTTCCGGGACTCAGTATGCAACGTTTTCCAATCGCACCGCCAATGGCGAAAACGGGGGAACGATCGACGGAACGGTTTTGGTTGTCGACACGACAACGACTCCACCGAATGACACAACAGTCTGGGCTCGTTGGGACATCAACCAGGACATCCATGAATCCGAAACGCTGTACGCCGATTTCTACTATCGCCGACTTGGAACGTTATGGAGTCCGCTGACTTTTAATGTTCGCACGACAGGTCCATTTGCGGATTATGGCAGGACGGACGTCACGGCCAAAGGATTCTGGCAACGAGCCC
>CAZORS010000039.1:15999-31177 GCA_964582025.1 uncultured Pirellulaceae bacterium
TTTGCGGATTATGGCAGGACGGACGTCACGGCCAAAGGATTCTGGCAACGAGCCCAGATTCCGATCACGCCTGGTGATTCCATTTCCAGTACTGCATCGCGAGTTGAGATGTTCCTTGGCGAACGCGTGGCTCGCGTTGAGATCGCAAACTTCCAGGTGAAGCGCTTCATCAACAGCATCGAAGACGCGGTTCCAGTTCTGCCTGTCGATGCAGCGACACTTTCGGGAACAGACATTCGTGTAGGTTCAGGCACTTTTGCTTCTTACTCTGAACGAACAACGACCGCTGCCGAACAGGTTCCTTTTGACAACGTCCTCGTTGCCGATGTACATACACAAGGAAGTTTCCTCAGCCAAATTCGTGCTGGCTGGGAAAGTGATTTAGCCGTAGAGGCGGACGCGGTCGTCACGGCAGTCGCGTGGATGCGGACGGATGATGCGTCTTTCGATGTACGATTGGAAATCCAGCAGTCTCCAGCGGTGAACCGAAGGTTGTTGCGTGAAAATTTGACGGTTACAAACCAGTGGACTCGATACGAGTTTCAGCTTTCACCGCGACAGGCTGCAGCGGCTGGAGAAATCACTTTTGAAGCGTGGTTTGGCCGGAGTTTGGGGACGCTGGAACTGGGAGGATTTCAACTGCTCGATCAAGGCGCCGCCCCTGATTTATCACAGCACTTGCCACAGCAAGCTCTTTCTTACGACCAACGTGAAGCCGATAGCGATTGGCGTTGGCAGGCTCAACAAGACGTGCTCGAAAACCGCCGCAGTCCGCTCGAGGTCAACGTTACGAATCTTGCCGGAGCTCCCATCGCGGGTGCAACCGTTGAGATCAATCAGCTCGAACACGACTACGGATTTGGCAACATTCTCAAGACCGAGTTCATCAGCGATCTGGCTGGAGGTCAGGCATCCGATCCTGCATCTCAACGCCATGCAGCCATCGCTGCTCGCCTGTTTAACACAATCACAATTGCCAACGGGATTCGCTGGGTGCCATGGGATAGTCAGCGACAGCGAGGAATTGAAACCGTCGATTGGGTCAATGACAACGTGGACGAATTGCACGGTCATCACCTAACCTGGGGCCAGTTGTCGTTCATCCCTTCAGCAACACGAAACGAGTACTTCCGCTTACAGAACGAAGTCAGCCAGGCGGCGGCTCGAGAGTATTTGCGGACCGAGCAACTGGCTCATGTCGTTGACATTGCCTCGGAACTTGGTGGAACGATCGACGGGACTGACGCCCCAAAGGTTGCTCACTGGGATACCGTGAATCATCCCGTCCTGCTTAAAGAGATTTGGAACATCCTGCGTGATGGTGGACCGCTAGCCGATCCGATCGGTGAAGTCTTTGACGTCGCCAAACAATACTCGCACCCTGACACGTTGCAGATGGTCAATGAAGGCCAAACGATTGAATTCGTCGACCATCCTCGGGCAACAGAATACTTCAACCTGGTAAGTGACTTGCTGGCTAACGGAAAGCCGGTCGAGGGAATCGGGTTCATGAATCACTTCAACTTCTCCCAGGCACCGACTCCAACGCAATTCAACAGTTACCTAAACAATTTCGCATCGCTTGGCCTGCCGCTTGGCATGACCGAGTTCGATATTAACGCCACAGAGACCGATTGGCAGACTCAGGCCGATTGGTCAGAAGACTACTTCTTGAACGTTTTCGCCAACCCGGCGACCGAGTTCATAATCAGCTACGGATTCTTTGAGCTCGCTCATTGGCGGCACGATGTTGGGGGCCACTGGTACACTGCCGATTGGGAGGCCAAGCCCAACGGAGAAGTTTACGTTGATCAGGTTCATCGCGAATGGCAGACCAACACGCTCGGTTCAACTCGTGCCGACGGAGTCTATCGGACGATGGCCTTTGATGGCGAGCATGAAGTAACGGTGACCGTCGATGGTGTGAAATATTATGCCATCGCAGAAGTCGATTCTGATGGCGGTTTGGTCAACATCGCGATCGACAGGCCGATCGTTGTTGAAGATGGGACGCGTGTCGAGGCCGAAGCGTACAACGGCGGCGGCGAAGGTGTCGGCTACCACGATACGACCGCAGGCAATATCGGCACTGTCTTTCGGACTGGCGAAGACGTTGATGTCGGAGCCAACTCGGACGAAGGCGAACCCGGGTACAGCATCGGTTGGGCTCGTGACGGCGAATGGCTGCAGTACACTGCCGACATTGTAGGTGGCTTTTACGACATCTCGGTTCGTGTTGCTTCCAATAACGCCAATCCGGGTGACCTTAGATTGGTCGTCAACGATGGCGGTAACCTTAGTGTGTTGGGCACGTTCTCCGTTGAGCCAACTGGAGGTTGGAACACATGGGAGACGCTGACAATGGAAGACGTGAGCCTTCATGCCTTTGACGGTTCAGATCAGGTCCTGCGGTTGGAGATGGTTGGCGGAAACTTCAACATCAACTGGTTCGAATTCGAGGCTACGCGACAGGCTCCAACCGATATCCTTCTATCGGCTAGTTCAATCAATGAGAATCTCAGTACTGATGCGGCTGACCGATTGTTGGCGAACTTGACGGCAACAGACAATGACAACGACGATTCGCATTCGTTCGAACTGGTTGCCGGCGTTGGCGATCAGGACAATAGCAAGTTTGTTGTGGTCGACAATCAATTGCTAATCAAGCAAGGTGAGGAACTCGACTATGAAACGCAGTCAAGCTACTCCGTTCGCTTAAAAACGACGGACTCGTTTGGCTTGACGTTTGAAAAGGAACTTGTACTCGAGGTCAATAATCTGATTGAGATTTCAAAGTCAGACATCACGATCGGCGAAAGCAGCTCGCGCTCACGAATCTCTACTGCATCAATTGTTTTTGACGGACCGGTCACAGTGGAATCAGGCGCTTTCGTTGTCAGCAAACGAGGTTCCGATGGTGGCGTCGTCGACGTCGCTTACCAATTCCGGGCAGGATCAAACAATACGATTGTCGACTTGACCTTCTCGGGCAGCTTCGTGCAAAACGGGTCGCTCATTGACGGAAATTACCAGCTGGAGATCGTCGCCGGAAAAGTCTTTTCCAACACCGGAAACAGCCTCGACACCAATGCCGATGGCGACGATTCGGACGATCTACTGTTTGGTGATAACGCAGCGGATAACTTCTTCCGCCTGTACGGTGATTTCAATGGTGATCGAACCGTCAATGTGTTTGACTTGTTGAATTTCCGTCGAACGTATCGACTGAGCCAGGGAGACGCGGAGTACCTCGCCGATTTCGATTCAAACAACGACGGAACTATCAACGTCTTCGACCTGCTGGCGTTCCGCCAAAACTATCGAACCACACTGGACTTTGCGTAGGAACACAGCGGCATCGTGCGATCTTTCAATTTTGATTTACGCGATGATTTCAAATAGGTTACGCTAAATCGGTAAGGTTACGTTTTCGATCCATTTTGCAACACGGTCGCAATGTCAGATCAAAGAGCAATCCACCATTACTTGCCGGTTGACGATCGAGCGATTGACTGGGGAGCCTACCTGACAGGCGCGGGACGTTCGGTTGCAGAACCAGGAGAGCTCTACCCCTTGCCTGGACATCCTCAACTGTACGATTTTAGTTGGGAGAAAGGCCGGACGCTTCCAGAGTTCCAGCTGGTGTTGGTGACCGAAGGAGCCGGCGAGTTTGAGTCGAGTAATGTGCCACTGCGACAGTTCCGTGGCGATGCGTTGTTTTTTCTGCGACCAGGAAGTTGGCATCGCTACCGCCCCAACATCGATTCGGGTTGGCACGAGCGATGGATTTCCTTTAGCGGTAATCTTCTGCATCGACTCAGTCAGTTCGATGGATTGTGGCCAGAGTCGGCTTTTGTTCAGGTCGGTGAATGTCGATCGTTTCTTGATCGATTTGACAGCCTGATCGACCGCGTACACAAGGATTCTGTTCAAAGCAGTGTGTTACTTTCGCTGCAGGGATTGAGCCTGATTGGAGACGCGATTGACTTGCTGCACGGCGAAACGGATGCAACGCCGGACATCGAAACATCCGTGCCTTCTTCAACGACTCAGGACCCTCTTGTTGATGAAGCCATTGAAATCATCTGGACGCGTAGCCATACGCCCATTTCGAGTTCTGATATTGCAGAGCAACTGGATTTCCCTGGTCACGAACTGGATCGCAGATTTCTCGCGACCAAAGGCCACTCGGTTCTTCAGGAGATTGACGATTGTCGCGTCAGCCGCGCGAAACGATTGCTTGGTGAAACTGACCTGGCGACGGGTTCCGTTGCCGACCTGGCGGGGTTCCGGGAAATCGCCCACATGAACGAGACCTTTCAGGCCGCCCTGGGCCAGACGCCCGAAGAGTATCGAGAATCAAAGTCGTGGCAGGGATCGGAAGCACTTTATTCCTCTCTCGTAGAAAGCATGCCGATGCACCTGGTTCGAAAAGACAGGAACAGAAAGATCGTCTTTGGGAACAAGCTGTACTGCGAAGCAATGGGAATGTCGCTCGAAGAGTTGGTCGGAAAAACCGATGACGAACTGTTTCCCTCAAAACTGGCTGACAAATACCGAGAAGACGACGATCGGGTTTTCAAAAGCGGAACGGGCTTTCGTGACATCGAACAATACGAGGGCTCGGATGGCCAACCGACTTTCTACGAATTCTATAAAGGCCCCGTCCACGATGCCGGTGGGAACATTAGTGGCATCCAGATCATGTTTTGGGATGTGACCGAGCAAAAGAGAATTGAGGAGCAGGTTCGGGAATCGAAAGAAATAGCCGAGCAGGCGAATCGCGCCAAGAGTGAGTTTCTTGCGAACATGAGCCATGAAATCCGCACGCCGATGAATGGCGTGATCGGTATGACGGAGCTCCTGCTAACCACACAGACCACAGAAAGACAAACCGACTGGCTGAACATGGTCAAGTTTTCCGCAGAATCGTTGCTGCGAATACTTAACGACATCCTTGATTTCTCAAAGATTGAAGCTGGCAAACTTGATCTTGATCGCCAACCGTTCTCCTTGCAGGACTGTATTGAGAAGACAGTTCAGACGCTGGCCTGTCGCGCAGAATCAAAGGGAATTGAATTGGCGTACGTCGTTGAGCCCGGCCTGCCCGAGGAGCTCACCGGGGATTCAGGTCGATTGGCTCAAGTCATCATTAACCTGGTCGGCAACGCGATCAAGTTTACGGATCAGGGAGGAGTGAACATTGCTGTGACGGCCAAATCCATCAGTGACGACACTGCTTGTCTGCACTTTTGCGTTGAAGACACCGGGATCGGAATTCCTACCGATCACCAAAAGAAAATATTCGAGTCTTTTCGACAGGTGGATGCTTCGACCACCAAACGATACGGCGGCACCGGTCTCGGGCTGTCGATTTCATCGCAACTCGTTGAAATGATGGGTGGAAGAATGCGTGTCGAAAGCACTGTTGGTAAAGGAACGAAGTTTCATTTCACGGCAAAGTTCGATATCGAACGCCAGCAGCCTGAAGTGGCTTCACCAATTCCGGAATCAGTCTCGCCCGGACGAAAGTTGAAAATCCTGCTCGCCGAAGATGGAGTCGTGAACCAGAAAGTTGCCATCGGATTGTTGGAGCTCGAAGGTCACGAAGTCGTTTTGGCTACCGATGGGTTAGAGGCGATCGATGCTATGGAGAACTGTGAGTTTGATCTGATCCTGATGGATATCCAAATGCCAAACATGGACGGTCACGAGGCGACGAAGATCATTCGACAACAGGAACATTCATCGGGTCGCAGAATCCCAATCATTGCCTTGACGGCCAGTGCGATGAAAGGAGACGAGGAACGCTGTCTTGAATCCGGCATGGACGGTTACATTTCCAAGCCTCTCAATCCAAAGATCATGTTCAGCGTCATCGCCAGACACACCCGTGAATCGTCGGATGAGCCAACGAGTCCGGGCGCCGCATGATGGCTCAACGCAAGTCGAACGGATGACCAGGACAGCAACATTCCATCGGCTATCAACCTAACCTAACCTGATCAAGCGATAGGCTTTGACAATGAGAATCGAATTCGGCTTAATTGTGTTTTTCATGTTTCACGTTTGCGGTGCGGCACGGATCGACGCCCAAACAGCCCCGTCTGGTGAAGAAGGCTTCGTCGAGGTTTTCGATGGTGAAAGCCTCGATGGCTGGGTTGGACATGAAGCGTACTGGTCGGTCAAAGATGGAGCGTTGACTGGTGTCACCGATGGCTCGCTGAAAGCAAACAGCTTCATCGTCTGGCAAGGTTCGACGGTGAAAAACTTTGAATTGCGAGTCAAAGTGAAACTCACCGCCGGCGGTAACAGCGGCATTCAATATCGTGGCAAAATGGCTCCTGAGCGCGGGCCTCATGTCGTCACGGGCTATCAATGTGATGTGGTGGCCAGTACTCCGAAATACAACGGCATGCTGTACGAAGAAAAGGGACGACGCATTCTGTCTCACACAGGCGAAAAAGTGATTGTCGATCCCAGTGGCCAGCCCTGGGTTGTTGACAAGTTTCCCGTCAAGAAATTCACACCAGATCAATGGCATGATTATCGAGTCCTTGTCGAGGGCAATCATCACCGTCATTGGATCGATGGGCATCCAACAGCTGACCTAATCGACTTGGATGAAAAAGGGCGGGCCCTCGAAGGCGTTCTTGCCGTTCAGGTCCACACCGGCCCAGCGATGAAGATTCAGTACAAAGACTTCAGGATAAAGCACCTTGCCGACGACTTGCCGCTAAAGTCAGCAATGGATTATCCGATCCCTGTTGATGCTTGCGGTGTCAGGCCGCAAGGAAAATTGCCCAAAGGTTGGAAGGCTCCTCTGCACGGTGATTCAGCGTTGAAAAAGGTCGACATCGATTTCGAGCTCCCAGACGGGGCTGCGTGGGACGGGAGTCGAACTTTGTACGTTCCTGATGTGAAGGGCGGTGTGTTGTGGAAGATTCCGACTGAAAAAGACGTCAGCAAGGCCAGAAAGCGACTCAAAGGCGATTGGGCGATTTCCGGGACCTGTTTTCAAAATGGAAGCTTGTACTTCGTCGACAGTGGCAAGCGAAAGCTGTTTCGGCTGGGTCAAAGTGGTCCTCCTAAAGAGTTGGCCGCTTTCGCCAAAACTCAGAAGCCAAACGATCTGGTCGTTGATCGTGACGGTAATATCTACATCACGTTTACTCGCGAAGGAGTCGTCCGCCGTGTTTCTGGCGACAGCAAGGTCTCAATCGTCGTCAAAGATTTGGCTCAACCCAACGGTATCGCTCTGTCGCCAGACTTTAAGACCATCTACGTATCGTCGATCAAAACTGGCCAGATCGTCGCCGCCAATATTGACCTTTCAAAAAAGCATTTCCAAGCAACTCCATTTGCTCAATTGCCAAAAACAGAGATCGGGTTTCGTGGTGATGGAATGACGGTCGATCGTGCTGGCAATGTCTACTGCACAGGCGGGCGCTCAGTTTGCGTTTTTAATCCACGCGGAAAAATGATCGAAGAGATCATCACCAGGACTCGGCCGATCAACGTCGTTTTCGGCGGCGATATTCAGAGGCAACTGTACATCAGCACTTTTGATGGACTCTATGTGATGCCGCGCGATGCTTATGGCGTCTGCCCAATGCCAGCGGTCGATTTGAGCGACATCGAGTGCACTCCGCAGATTCCTTACGCCGACATCGATGGTCGAAAACTGTACATGGACGTTTACCGTCCTGAATCAGCATCGAGAAAGTCGCCGGCCGTCATCGTGGTTCACGGTGGAGGATGGGTTAAGGGCGCGAAAGAAAAGTTCGCGGCATTTTCAGCCTCGATTTGCCGCCGTGGCTACGTCGTTGCCAATATCGAGTATCGCCTTGCATACGAAGCAAAGTTCCCCGCAGCGGTTCGCGACTGCAACGCGGCGACGGCATATTTGCACACCCATGCGACCGAGCTGGGAATCGACCCAAGCCGGATTGCCGTGGTGGGTGGCTCAGCGGGTGGGCACCTCGCAGGGCTGATGGCAGCCGGCCGTGATATCGCCGAGTTGAAACATTCAAACATCAAAGGCTCAAACCAGTTGGCGAGCGTCGTTGTAATGGCTGGCCCAATGGAAATTTCACCGGGCCGCGTTGCCGAGCAATCGATTGCGCGACCCGAGAAATCGTTCGCTGTGGTTTGGTTCGGTGGCGACGCGAACCAGAAACCGGCGCTGTACGAACTGGCAGATGCAGCCACCAAAGTGGATGCGAAGATGCCGCCGGTTTTGTTTTTGACCGGATCGAAAGACAATCCCGATAAAAACAAAGCCGTCCAATCGAAGTTGGAATCATTAGGCGTGGCAACTGAGCTGTCGATCGTGGACGGAGCCAAGCACGCTCAGTGGAATTCGCCTCAGTTCATGCCAATGTTTGTCGAAGCGATTGACCGTTTCCTTAAAAAGAACCTGTAGCGGGCTCGGGCGATGAACTCTGCTGCGTTCTATTCGGCTGGCCTACAGAACGGAATCAGATTGAGCCTTGGGGCCATTTTGCCTTGGTCAACGTTGCCGGAGATTCCAAGTGCTTCGTTGGGCAAATGTTGTTTCTGAGGAAATCGCTCCACCGACACCGAGGCTACTCAACAGCCCTGAACGCAGGTCGCATCTGTTCCTGTTCTCCACGATTGATACCGTAGCCTGATGCAACGTCTGGCCATGTGGCTACGGCGGCTTTGACTTCGTCGATGATTTTGTCTGCCTCTTTTTCATCGACACGGAAGAACTCTGCGACCTCTTTTGCTAATTCGAGGCTGAGTGAGTTATCCGTCTCAGAGATATTGAGGTGCAGACCAGTTCCTGTTGGTTCTGGGTTAACGTCATAGGCCGGTGATAGCTTCCAGCCTCTTTCGGTGAGCAGGAAGCCATGATTGCGCAGGTGATCGTCGGTGTTGGAGACACAGATTGAAAACACGATCCTGCGCCAAAGTTCCGGTAGGTCGATATCGACATCGGAGCCCTGTTTGCCCAGGAACTCAACGATTTCGAGATAACTTGCACCGTCTGCGTGACCGGCTCCATCTGAATATCCGAGCATTGTCATTGCTGACGCGAAGTGCTTTCGTCGCCGCGTGCCACCAATCACAGCACGATCAAATCTCTTGGTCAAAAACGTGTGATGCGGGCGACCAAACTTTTCCGCACTCGCTTCGGCGATCGTCAGACCCGCTCGGACGGCAAGCGAATGCGTGATTATTTCCCAAGCCCCTTTGTCAATCTCGTCGTTTCGGCCGGGAAATTTCGCAATCCACAGATTCTCTTCTTCATCGCAAACTCCAGCTTTGGGGCGGGCTCCGCCAAGAGACGATCCCGGTGCGAACAACAAATTCAACCATTCGCGTAGCTGTGGGTTGTCCATTGCGCCATCCGATTGAAACTGCCAAGCAGCGTTTTCGAGCTCTCGTAGCCGTGTCCAGGGCGGGGCATTGTAGCCGTCACGATTCGACAAAAAGTCGCCATCTGGATCATCTTTGAATCTTAGCCCGCCCATACGTTGTTCATCGTGAACGCCAAGCAAAAAATCAGTTGCAAGCAATGTTTTTGGCGGTCGTTTCTCTCGTCGAGCAACAAGGGCTTCGCGTCGCTTCATGATGATTTGCCCCCAACGATCAGGGCTCGAATCAAGAAACAAACCAAAGTTTGCCTTGTCGCGATCGTTTAGATATTGCGGCCCCTCAAACAGAAGCAACTCAGGGTCTATTACGAGCGTATCGTTTCCAGCCAGCCACTGCGAATCGTATTCAAACGAGAACGTTTCGCGCCCCTGACCGCGATTGACGCTCATCATTCCTATCCGTTGGCATTCGCCCAACTCCAGCCAATCTCCGTAGACATGGATTTCACGTGTCATGGTTTGTCAGGTTTCTTTCGGGCGGATGTGGATTTTTTTGGCTTGGTCTTACGCTTGGGGGCGCGTTTGCGTGGCGAAGTTAATTTCGCATCCTCCAGCCGACGCCCCAATTCGTCGTCTTTCGCAAGCGCGAGGAAGTCTTCTTCCAGTCCAAGCACAGACAGGATTCGGAATAGTGTTTCGATGGAAGAACTTGAGCTGCCTTTTTCGATCAGTGCGAGGGTGCTCCTGGCGATACCCGCACGCTCGGCGACTTGCTCTGCCGATAACCTTCTGCGCAACCTCGCCAATCGGAGCTGTTCTCCAACTTGGGCGAACATCCGTTTTTGCTTAGGCAATAATGCTTGTTTACTTCGAGGCATAATGTATGACAATTCATTCAAAAAAGGCCTATTTGTATGAAGTATAGGACGTTATAATTTTTCGACAACCCAAGTTTTGGTTGTGTTTTTTGGTATTCGAAGAGCAGACCTTAGAACCCAACTTTTAGGTCCAACTGAATCGGGCGGTGTAGCAGCTTCCGCGAACAACGGGCCTTCTGGTTGCGTCGCTGAACGTCAAACCTATTGGAGAACGCTGGACTTCAGTTGATCATTCAACCGGTTTGCAAAAAAGAATCAGATTGAGCCTCGGGGCTTTCTTCCCTTGGTCGACGTTGCCTGAGATCCGC
This sequence comes from uncultured Pirellulaceae bacterium, assembly GCA_964582025.1. GTDB lineage: Bacteria > Planctomycetota > Planctomycetia > Pirellulales > Pirellulaceae > Mariniblastus. Next base: position 26,530 of record CAZORS010000039.1, read on the forward strand.
AGAGCCTCTTCGGCCTTCATGCGCTTCATGTAGACTTTCATCGTGCCGCGATTGAGCCGCACTTTGTCTTTTGTCTTCTTGAACGACTGAAGCCACTCCGGAACTTTCGCCTTCTGATCGTGAGCCACGTACAAGTCCAGTTCCTTTCCGGCAGTCGCTTGGATGTAATCAGCCGCCCAATAACCTGCATCCGCTTTCGCCGTCCGGATCACCGTGCTGTCCTTGAGGAACTCCGGCACCTCCTTGATGAAGACTCGGGCGTCATCGCTAAACGCCAACATCTCTGGGCTGAATGGAACTTCCTGACCGCCAAGCCCTGTGCCCGTGTAAGCGAACATGGAGAACGCTCGATCCGATGTGTCGACGGTGATTGTTTTGTCGATTGGTTTCGCTCGGAGTTCGGCAAGTTCAAGCAACGCCGCGGCGTCGATCTCAGGACGTTTGCTTTCCAGGTTGGCTTTGTACACAGCCGGCAGCTCAGACGCCAAACCGCCAGCAACCTCAAATGGGAGCGAGTCGATCGTAAGCGTTGCTGGCTCCAAACCTTCGCGCTTTGCCGTAATCGTGACGGAACCTGCTTCGAGCGTTGATCGGATGCTGACGCGATTGATGCCGCATTCGGTGTTGAGGTACAGATGATTGGTGCTGTCTTCAATGCCGCTGTTGTAGCCGCCTCGCCATGTACCCGGACCGGTAACTTCGAAATCGACACGCCCTTCATCAGTGACGCAGCGCCGACCTTCAGCATCGACAACTTCAAAGTCAACCAACGCGACGTCGGAACCATCAGCTCGCCAACCGCCCGGTGCCGTGATCGACGTCAGCTTGATCGACGCCGGTTCGCCTGCCGTCTGTTTGACCATAGAGGCAATCTCTTTCCCGCCGCGGAACGCGACCACTTTGATTTCGCCGGGCTCAAACTTAACGTCTGGCCACGTGAACAGTGTGTTCAAACTTAGCTCGCCGTCGCCAAGGCTCTTTCCGTTGACGAACAGTTCAGCACGATCAGCTTTGGCAACCGCGTACATCGGCTTCACCGTTTCCGCAGGGTAATTCCAGTGCCCGATCAAATGCGCGCGATCCTCATCGTCCCAGGTCGCCTGCAAGGCAAAGTAAGCTTCTTTCGGTAAACGGACTCCATCAACTTCTCCGGTCGCGCGAGCACAATCGGTTCGTTGCCGCGTTCCATGAGGACCGTCAGAAAAGACCCAGTTGGCTCCACCGCAATGTTCCGGCTTGCTGCCGAACAGCGTCCACCATTCTTTGATCGCGTTGGTTGCAAAACCTTCTTGCGATAACTTGTAAGTATTGAGCTCATGCAGTTCGCCAAGGTTTCCGAAGTGCGGCGGCGTGAACTTGTCCCAGGCTCGTCGCGGCGTTTCGGTTCGATCGTATTCCGTTTCCACAACGGCCAGCGAAGGAAGCGCACGTGCGCGGCCGACGGTACCAAGTTCCAAATCAATGCTGTCGAGCATCGTGGGTGTCGACATGCGATGACTGAAATAGCGTTTGCCGTACGGGTCCCATTTCGCGGCGATCGCTTTGAGCTCCGCAGCGTGTTCGGCGCTAACGCTGTAGTTGCCGCCTTCCCAAACGCAAATCGACGGATGGTTGCGGTAGTAAACGATCATGTCACGGAAGGCATTAGCCCGCGTTGTCCAAGCTTCGCCAAAGCAGTCTTTTTCACCGTCGACCCCTGGCATGATGGTCACGAAGCCGTACTTGTCACATGAATCGGCTCCTGTTGGCGGACCCGCACAGTGTCCCCAGCGAACCAAGTTGCCGCCGGCGTCTTCCATCAACTTGAGCGTGTAATCGTGCATCCAGTTGGGAATTCCGGCACCAAGCCCCGCCCAGCTTTCGATTGGTTTTTGGCCCCAGCCATGCAGCTTTTGCGGATGGCCGTTGATCCAGAATCCAGTGTCACGATCAAAGCGAAAGTTGCGAATCCCAAACGGCGTCGACGCGGTGTCACGTAGTACACCATCAACGCGTACTTCCGTTTGCACCGTGTAAACGTACGGATAGGCCGGCTCCCAAAGATGCGGTTGGTCAACATTCAGAGAAGACGCGATGCTTTTACGCTTGCCGGCTGCGACGGATGCTGATTCGTCGACGCTGGCGATTCGTTTGCCGTCGCGATCGAGCAAAGCAAGGGTTACCGCAACATCGGCACCAGCGTCGGCCGCGTTTTCGACCTGAGCGGTTACGCCAATCGTCGCTTTGTCCTTGCTAAGCGTTTCGGTCCACGCGTAGATTCCTTCGCCGTTAAGGTTTGCGTACAGCGGTAGCGTCACGTGAATCGGATCAAGCACGTGAAGATACACGTTGCGATAGATTCCACCGTGCGGCGGATGCCAGTTTTGATGATGCCAAGGCGTCGGGCCAGTGTACAGCTTCTCCGTAACCGTGTTGTTGACTTTCACGGCAAGAACATTTTTGCCTTCAGCGTTTAAGTGCGGTGTCAGGTCAAAGCCAAACGGGATGAAGCCTGTTTTGTCTTGTCCGAGATGAACTCCGTTGATGTACACGTCCGCGATCTGCCGCACGCCTTCGAATTCGATGATGACTTTCTTGCCGGCAGCGGATTTGGGCAGTGTGAATTCTTTGCGATACCACGCTGTTCCCATCCAGAGGTCTGTTTCGCCTTGGTGGCCTCCGGTGCCGAAGTTGTTGAACGTGTCGATGTCGTTCCAAGTGTGTGGACAGCTGACGGTTGACCATTTGGTAGCATCGAAGTCTGAAGCTTGGGCGTTTTCAACGTCGTCGCGGATGAATTTCCAGTCCGCGTTGAGGCTGAGTTTGCGCGGGGGAGCGATGGTGCCGCTGCCGATAGGTTGAGCACACGCGACCTCAGCTTGCATCGCAAAGCAGAACACGATCGCCGAAAGCGCAAGCAACAGTGAACGGCAAGGCGCTAGCCGCCGGTCCGTCGCGCTTGAACCGACGGCTAGCGCCTTGCCGCTCACGTTTTGGTTTTCGGTGCGTTCACAGGTTGAATGGGTTGTTTTCATATCTTTTGGTCTTGTATTTATTTCAGTCTGTTTGTTTCAAGTCGTTTCCGGGTGCCATGCTTCACGCGTCAGCGTGAGCATGCTTGCGTAACCGCAAACATGGCACCCACGAACTGGGCGACGCTTTGTTCGCTCACGGCAAGTAAAATACCTCTTTGAGCTCCACTGACACCGGCGAGTTGTCCTCATTGGTTTCCATGATGTCAGCCATGTGATCCCACCAGCGTTTGATTGTTTCGTTTTCGCCCAAGTCCTGTGATCCGCCGTCACTCGCGACTTTCTGAAATGCGAACAATGTGTCCGTCTCCGCATCCAGAAAGATCGAATACTCACTCACGCCCGCATCGCCGAGAATCTGTTTGATTTCTGGCCAAAGCTCATCATGCCGGCGTTGGTATTCTACCGCACTTCCGGGTTTGAGCTGCATCTTGAAAGCAAGCCGCTGCATCATTTGCTCTCCGGATTTTCGCTGTCGCTTGACTCAACCGTTTCGCCACGCATGAAAGTGCTTGCTTCAACGTCCTTGGCTTTGAGCTGTTTCGTCTGAACTGGCAACCATAGCGATGTCGCGGGCACGTAAGTAATCACCATCAGCGCCGCCACCATTGAAAGGAAAAACGGGATCATCGTTTTTGTGACTTTGGCGATCGTCGTCTTGCCGACACCACATCCAATAAACAGACACGTTCCCACAGGCGGCGTGCACAAACCGATGCACAGGTTGGCGATCATCATGATGCCGAAGTGAACCGGATGCATTCCAAGCTGCTCAACCACGGGCAGAAAGATCGGCGTGAAGATCAACACCGCCGGTGTCATGTCCATGAACGTGCCGACGCACAACAGCAACAGGTTGATGGTCAACAGAATCACGATCGGATTGTCGGAAAGCCCCAGCAACGCAGCGCTGACTCCTTGCGGAATGTTCGCCATCGTCATGATCCAGCTCATCCCGGAACTGGCTCCAATCAACAGCATCACGATCGCTGTCGTGGTTCCCGTCTGAAGCAGCAGGTCCGGCAGGTCGCTGAACTTGATCTCGCGATAGACCAGAACCGTCAAGCCAAAGGCATACATCACCGCGATTGCAGCAGCTTCGGTTGCCGTGAAGACTCCGACCAGAATGCCACCGATCACGACCACGATCAGAAACAAACTGAAGAAAGCTCGTTGGAATGCAACCAAAATCTCTTCCAGCGTCGAACGCTCTTCTGCCTGATACTTGTTGCGAAACGAAAACCAGCCACAGACGAACATGATAAACAGGCCAGTAATCATCCCCGGCAGAACGCCTGCCATAAACATCGCGGCGATAGAAACCGAACCAGCCGCGACCGAGTAAACGATCATGATGTTGCTGGGCGGGATCAGCAATCCCGTCGTCGCGGCAGTCGTCGTCACGGCCACATTGAATTCGCGGTTGTAGCCCTTCTTGTTCATCTCCGGAATCATAAAGCCACCAACCGAGGAAACGGCCGCTGCGGCTGATCCAGAAATCGAGCCAAACAGCATGCAAGTCAGCGTGTTCACATATGCAAGACCTCCAGGCAGAAAGCCAACCAGTGTCGCCGCAAAATCGATCAGCCTCGACGCCATCCCGCCGCGGCCCATCAAGTGCCCGGACAGAATGAAAA
>CAZORS010000040.1:0-30669 GCA_964582025.1 uncultured Pirellulaceae bacterium
AGCACAGCTTTCCTAAAGCTGGTGTCGGAGGTTCGAATCCTCTCGGGGGTGCTTTTGTTCATGGATACGCAATTTTTCTAGCTGACCGAATCCAGAAGCTTTTTCAGCAAATCTGACACGTTCAATTCGGCCGCATTGCGGATCAGGTAATCATGATCAGCTTGTTTGTCCAGAACTTTCATTACACGAACGACATCCTCCCATTGTCGCTCCGATACTTCATTTCCCAATCGATACCATTCCAACTTACTTAGAATTGTGTCTTCAGGCGAAGCAATTGGGAATTCGACGTCACTCAGCAAATCAATTTTTCCAGTTACCGCTCGATTCATTGAGTTGATGTCAAAGGGCCGCTTTTTCAAAACGAAAACGTCTACTTTAAAAGAGGAAGACAAATGGATGAGGTTAAAACATGACATGCGAGCAATCGCATCGTTGATGGCTGCTTTACTGACATAGTATTCGTCTTGAAGCTGGTCAACGAATCGGTCGACGTTTTTTGCCTCAAGATCTGCCACCAAGTCAACATCCATTGTTGAGCGAGATGCTCCATGAAATGAACTGGCAACAGAGCCGCCAATGTAGAACTTGATTTCCATTGCTTGAAGAACTCTGGCTACCGGCCCCAATGCTTCAATTAGTCCCGGGTTCTCGCTCATCCGTTCTTGCCAAGATAGGCTCGCACTTTGTTCGCGAGTTTCTGGCCGTAATTCAGTTCAATAAATCGAAGCTTGATATCTTCTTCGCAGCAATCTGGATGGCTCCTGCGAATTGCTTCTTTACACTGCCGAGCAACGCGGTTGCTCGCTGCAACGGCATCTCCAAGTCGCGCCGCAGCTGGCTTTTCTTGAATCAAGCGAATCAGTATGGATTCTGCCTCGGGCGAAGTATCATGAATTACGGGTGGAAATGGCATTTGGAGATTATAACGTATCTCAATTCAAAAAACTTGAATTCTCCGCGGGTGATTCTGATGATTCCAACCTGAATGACAGCCAAAAAAGTAGCGTTGGGAGTCGGCTCGGGGTGCTAGTTTTACCGAGGTTTTTGACCAAACTCTCCTAGAGAACTTTTCATAGTTTATATCGATTCAAGTCACAACTCTGGCGTTTCTCTGACGCTCAAAGTCGTCTTTCTCTGCAACACAGCACGTCGTTTTCAAATTTTAGACGATAGAGCAGAAGGAAATTCGCGGACGCAAGGCTACAGCAAACTCTGAAATACCAACATTGAAACAGTCGATGAACCAAAAGCCAACATCACGGTCGAAGTCGTTGTATTCTCCAAAGACTCAGGCAACAGTTCAAAAACAACTAAATAGAACATCGCTCCCGCAGCCAGCCCGAGCCCGATAGGAAGAAAGGGCTTGAACGCCAACACAAACAGAAAGGCGGGGACTGCCATGATCGGTTGAGGCAAGCTAGAAAAAATACTCCAAAGACTTGCCTTAAGTTTTGAGTAGCCTCTTGGAATTAAAACCAAGCAGATCGCGATTCCCTCAGGTACGTTGTGAATTGCGATCGCAGTTGAAATGATGTCTCCTAACCCTTGTCGGCCACCAAACGAAACGCCGACGCCAATGCCTTCTGCGAACGAGTGGGCTGTCATGACTCCCAACATCACCAATACTCTTCGAAAGCCCGCATCAGTCACCTTAATAATTGCATGATCTTCAGTATCCTGTGGATCGGACAGCAACAGGTTTGTTGCAACGACTAAAAGCACACCAAAAGAAAGTCCCAATCCCAACTTAAAGATGCTAATGCTTCCGGCCTCCCAGCTCAGCCCGACACTCGCACCCGTCATTAGCCCAGCAGCAATCGCATTACCAATCCCAAGAAATCGCTTGTTCAAATTCTTCACGAAGAAAAACGGCGCGACTCCAAGACCCGTGCAAATGGCAGTAGCGGTCGAAGCAACGAGAACGTGCAGCAAAGTTATTTCGCTCGTTGGAATAAGATTCTCCGTTTGCAAAGGGCTTCGTTCAAACTAGCGTTTGTCTTCAAGCTTCTCAAGAATTGCGTCCATCGCATCTAGTTCAGTGTAAAACATCGCGCTCGGGTCGATACCGCGATCGTCAAGGAACTGTAAATGTTCTTTCATCGCAGGCTGGGTTGCATACCAAGGAAAGAAGAAGCACCACACGAAAGCAATTGCCAAGACGAAAAAGGTTAACTGACAGACGCCGTTCTGAATAACGATTGGATTGCAAATACGGCTTCGTTTCACTTTACCATCTCCTTGAAGACGACGCCAAACATGATGTAGGCCATGATCAACGTCAGAATGATATTGAGTGTCTGGCCGCAAACATACAAAACAAGTGGCTTGCCGCCTTTGAAGTACGGAAACAGATCCTTGAATCGGGTTTCGAGTCCGATGTTGACGAACGCCAGACAGAAGAACCAGCCTCGGAAGGTTTTCGTTGACCCCTTAATCATTGCGGTGACCATTTCTGGGCCACCGTCCATGAATGCGTGAATCACTGAAAACAGAATCGACGCTGCGATGAAGCCCAGTACGAATCGCGGAAAGCGTTTCCAAATTTCGGAAATGCCGGGGCGTTTACCATTGGGATCTTTCTCGACACGAGTCACCCAATAGGTCGCGATTCCAAACGCGCTCACGCCGATCAAGATGTTTTGGATCATCTTCACGGTTGCGGCGACTTCGAGAGCTTTGTCCCCGAGTGTTGCTCCGGCAACTGCAACGGCGCCTGTCGAGTCAATCGTTCCGCCCATCCAAGCACCGGCGACGACTTCGTTGAGTCCGATTGCTTTAATGGCGATTGGCATCACGATCATCATCAACACAGTGAACGAAAGCGACATACCAATCGCGAGTGTCAGCTCTTCCTTTTTCGCTTTACAAGCCGCCGCCGAGGCGATCGCTGCTGATACGCCACAAACTGACATGTCGGCAGCAATAACCATGTTCAGAGAACGAGACTCCATCTTCAGGACTTTCTGTCCAAACGCGTAAGTGCTGATGAGTACGATCGGAGTCACGATCCAAGCGACACAAACGCCCGGCAAGCCCAACGCCAACAGTCGCGACATCAGGACTTCGGCTCCCAACAGCACCAATCCAGTCTTGATGAAAAACTCAGTGCAAACAGCGGGGCTCAGCCAATTCGGTGTGCCGATGGTATTCGAGATAATCAACCCGACGCCCAATGCCCACAGCGCGTATTCAAGGTTGTAGCTTTTGACAACGCTATGAGCTGCCAACGCGTAAGCGAATGTGGCAAGCAAGAAGACTCCCATGAATCCAATGAAGAACTTCCGTCCGTTCTCTCCCTGCCATGTTCGCGCTAGTGAAAGCAACAAACCAAGTGCCAGAAACGTTCCCAATACGCCAACCCATGGATGAGAGTTGAGCGACTCGCCAGCTTTGGCAACGAACGAATCGACCGGTGAGTCCGTCCACTTGGCTGGCTTTGCGATCCACCCCTTCAATGGGCTAACAAGCTTTGCCGAATCACCGTCGCTTGAACTCGGCTGAGTTGACCAAACAGCCGCAAATGAAACGGCCAACAAAACGATTGCACAGAAAATAGCAAGCCAATCATCCGAGATACGTTTGGCTGACTTTGGAAGTTCAACGGGATCGTTAGTGTCAGTCATGGCTTATTCGAAAGTAGCATTGAGTAAAAACATGCCGCGTTAGTTTTCCATTTCAATCGGATGGCGGAACGTCCAGTAGATTATAGCCGTGTAGCTCAAGATGAACGGAACGCCAATCATTGCAATGATTGTCATGATCCACAACGTGCCTTGGCTCGAAGCCGCGTTCTCCAGCGTCAATGACGGGCCGGTTCCGGTTGAGTAAACCAAGTTCGGAAAGGTTGATGCTCCGAACAACGCGACCAAGCATGCAATGTTAAGACACGACGAAATGAACGCTTGTCCGAATTGCGTTCGGTAGATTGCCCGCGGCATGTTCGCGACGCAGAGCACGTTCAAAATCACGACCGGAATCGCCCACGGAGCCTGCTTGATCGCCGCAACGACATGCGGATTTTCAATCAGCGTCATCATCGAAACCAAAATGTACACCAACAGGAACACGCCCCAAAAATGCCACATCCATTTCGAAAGCCGTTCTCTAATCTCGCCAGTCGTTTTCAGATACAGAAACATCACGCCGTGAAGTGCAAACGTCGCGACAGCAAACACGCCCGTTGCCAGCGGATACCAGCCGAACAAATCCGCCAGCGATCCGACGTACTCGCCTCGTTCGTTGAGTGCGATGCCGGCGATCAAATTGCCTGCTGCGACACCAAACACCAGCGTCGCACCAAAACTGGAAACGAAGAAACCAAAATCAAACAACAACTTCCAAGCAGGCGATTCAATCTTGTTGCGAAAGTCGACACTGATCGCTCGAAGGATCAAACACAACAGCAACAGATAGATTGGCAAGTACATCCCCGACAGAACCGTCGCGTAAGCCTCTGGAAACGCCGCAAACAAAGCCCCGCCGAAGGTTACCAACCAGACTTCGTTGCCGTCCCACAGTGGACCAATCGCTTTGACCCCAACATTACGTTCGCGTTGCCCGCGCAATATCGGGTGAATGATACCGACGCCCAAGTCGAATCCATCGAGGATCGCGTACCCAGCCAACAGCACACCCAGCAAAACAAACCACACAAGATTCAAGTCCATTACTTGTCTCCCGTCAAAGCATGTTCGCCTGCGACAGCATCTTCGAGCCCAGTCTTCTCAGTGGCCAACATATAGGTCGGTCCGGCTTGGATTTTTCGATTCAGCAGAAACAGCCACAGGATTCCCAGCAAAAAGTAAATGACGCCGAACATGATGATCGAAGTGAGGACCTGTTCAGCTTTGACGGCTTTGGAAACACCGTCGGTCGTTCGCAAGCCTAAACTTTCTTCGTACGCAAACCGACCCTGTTCATCGACGATTCTTTCTCCGCTTTCGTCAACTTGAAACGGAGCGTGAACAATCCACGGTTGGCGGCCGACTTCCGCAGCGACCCATCCGGTTTCATTGGCGATGATCGCCGGCACAATCCCGATCACAAAGATCCACAACAACCAACGCTTGTCATACAACGTTCCTTTCCACAGCCAAAACGTCGAGACCACTGTTAGCAACGTCATCCCGACACCGCACCCAATCATGATGTGGTAAGCGAAGTAGGGAATCTTTACCGGCGGTCGATCTTCAGGTTTGAACTTGTCCAACCCGATGACTTCGTGACTAAAATCTTCGTGCAGCAGAAAGCTAAGACCGCCGGGAACGGAGATATTCATGTCGATCTGCTCCGATTCTTCGTTGGGAATACCCAGCAAGCTCATGTCGCCCGGTCCAGTTTCGAAATGCCCTTCGAACGCAGCCATTTTTGCCGGTTGATGTTCGTAAACCATTTTGGCTTGAAAGTGTCCACTGAGGAACATCGCGAAACAACTGAACAACGCCAGGACCAAGGCGCCCTTAAAACTCTTCTTCGCAAAGTCTGAATCCCTTCCGCGAAGCAAGTACCATGCAGAAATGCTCAGCACCAAAAACGCGCCCATAATGAAACAGCCTAACCAAACGTGAATCAGTCGGTGCATCGTCGAGGGATTAAACACCATCGCCCAGAAGTCAACGATCTCCGCTCGCATGATCGGTTGGCCGTCGATGAACCAAGGCTCACCGTCGCGCGTCATTTGCACAATCTCGTGACCGGCAGGGGTCTGCTGCCAACTGTTCGCGATCGTGATCCAAACACTGCTGAAGATCGAGCCGATCGAAACCATGCACGCGGCGAAGAAGTGAAACGCGGGGCTAACTCGTTCGTGTCCGTAAACCAAAATCGCCAGAAAACCGGACTCAAGGAAGAACGCAAAGATGCCCTCTGCTGCAAGCGCCGAACCAAACACGTCCCCGACAAACCGAGAGTACATCGCCCAGTTGGTGCCGAACTCGAACTCCATCACGATCCCGGTCGCGACGCCGATCGCGAAGTTGATCCCAAAGATACCCGTCCAGAAACGGGCAGCGTCCATGTAGGACTGATCCTTCTTCCACAGGAACATGCCTTCGAGGTAAACGATGATGATCCCCAAACCAATCGTCAGCGGCGGGAACAAATAGTGAAACATGATCGTCAGCGCGAATTGCAGTCGCGACAGCATGACGACATCCATTTCAGCAAGCATGATTGATGTCCTTGCGTTCTAAGGCATAGGCGATTTCGAAAATTTCGCCAATCGGATGATCGTAACGCACTGGTGAACCTTGGCCTATCTGTGCGTCAATTTTCCACTGCCAACGGCTTGCGGGGAAAAGTGTTTTCATGTCCGCAATATCACAATGAAACGGAGGCCCGTCATTTCCGCCTTTGGTTTGCATAAACAGTGCCAACATCAACCCGCCCGGCTTTAGACAGCGGAAGATTGACTTTTCGTAGTCGCTGCGACGAACTGGATGAATCGCACACAAGCAAGTTTGCTCGTACACGACGTCGAAGGGATCCGACGGCGTGTAAGTGAAGATGTCCTCTTCAGCGACCGACGCCATCGCTCCAAACTCATTCAATTGCTGAGCTTGGAATTCTACTGCCGTTTCTGCGAAGTCGATCGCCAAAACTTGAAAGCCACGCTTCGCCAGTTCAAGCGGCTCGATTCCACGACCGCAACCGGGAATTACGATCCGGCAGGGCGGCTGAAGCGTTTTATTTTCGAGCCACGCGACTAACGCTGGATGAGTTTCGTGACGCTCCCAGCCCGTTTTCGATTCCTCATAAAATGATTGCCACGTTTTCGAGTTTGAAACATCAATTGGTTTTTGGTCGTTTTCCATTAGGGCAGTTCCTTGATCGTTTCCTATTCGCTAGAGTCAGCGAAACGGTTGAGCTATTGTAGCGGTCGCCGCGATCGCAAATGATCGTCACGACAACGCCCAACTGGAGTTCGGGACAAACTGTCCGAACGAGCAGGAAGCTCGACCAAGGCCGCGTTGCCAACCAAGCCAGCTAAGGAAAAATGTGCGTTGATTTTTTGCATTTGAGAATGGATTTAGAAACGTGAACTACTTGTTCGCCGGAACTTCGACCCAAAAATAGCCTCGCAAGTCACCTTCGAAGTAGCCGATCGCGGTGTCGTTGGGATAATTGGTCGCCAAGGCTTTTTTCACTGGCGCGGCGATTGTGTCAATCGCTCCGTGGCAGGCAATGCACTTGGCTTGCAAGTGAATAGGCAACAACATCCCGAGTTCGTTTTTCGGCAATGCGACAGCGACAGGCTCCTCAACGAGATCGGCAACGGACTTCTCCGCCCAATCCGGCGACGTGTTTTCGGAATTGCGAAGTTTCATGGAAGTTCGCCCGATGCGGACGCCCATCTCTTCGCTTATTGCAGCAGCTGATAACGGCTTGCCTTCGATGAAGCAGAAAACAAACTCAACAGTCGTCGGAGCAGAAATGCATGTATGGAATTGAGCTGGTCGACTTTACTGCGACGGCAGAAACGGACTCACGAGGTGGAAATTGAAGCAGCTTGCCACTTTCTTTCACGATGACGAACGCACCGATCAAAATCAAAAACACGGCAAACACTTGCTTCAAGACCCGTTGATTGAGTCTGGCATTGAGGCGTTGACCGACAAAGCAACCGCCGAGACCGATGGCGATGAACAAGCCAATCGTTGCCCAGTCAACGGACAGACCGTGTTCGCCAAGCCATGCACTAATAAAAGTCCCGATCATCGCTGGCAAACCAAACAGCCAAACACTTCGCCAATCAACTTGTTTTGAACGTGCGTAGGGAATGGCTCCGACTATTGAAATCGCCCCCACGATCGCCATCGACTCGGCAATCGAGATCTTTGCATCGTGGCCAACCAGATAAAGCCAACCAAAGCCAATGCGGTCACGATTGAGTCGACGAAGCTTGGCGGTTAATGTGGGCTAGGTTTTAAACCGGTTCTTTCTTTCGAGCGGCTTCACCGTTTCAACCGAAACGATCTCATCTGTTGCGGTGCAAACTTGATTTTGGCTGCCCCCTGCTCAATCAACAATTCTTTACTATCGGTTTCGATGTGGCTCGTTTGAAAAACACGTTTCAAACCTTCTATGCGGATACTTGAATCGATGTTGGTGTTGGAAACATTCCAAAAACGCTGAATTATTCCTTCGCCGATACCTTCTTCTGATGGTTTAAGCGACCATAACAGCACAGCCGAATCATCACGCTTCGCTGAGGAAAGAAACGAGTAGGTTTTCTCTGGCAATTGCCTTTTTACTTTTGAATCCAGCTGAATTTCACGAGAGACAAGCGGATTCTGAATTCCCATTGCCCAACGCATCGAACTTACAGGATCAATTTCCGGCTCAGCTCCCACGCGAATGGCAAATCGCTGAGTAAACTTCTTGTCACCACCCTGATGCCGGATCCCCAACTTCGGTCCATCGACTTGCCCGCCCGCAAGGACCGTGATTTTTGATGAATCGGCATCTAAATGTCGAGGCTTGCTCAACCCTCGCCTGAAAAAAGCACAGTCACGATTGGAGAGCGTCACACCGCCGCTTGGTCCTCGCACGTCAACAAAATGCCCCAACGAAAGCCAATCGTATCGAGCATTCTTCGCAGCGTAGTGACCATTGTTTTTCACCAGTGCCGCATTCAAGATCGCGCCAACTTCTTCGTGGTGCACTACCGAATTTGCGATCGCAAAGTCAAATTCCCACATCCATGTTCCTGAAAAGTTACCGTCGATCGTATTTTCAATTTCGATCCAATTCGCATTCGTCGGCAGCGTCAATTTGACGGTGTGCGGAAGTCCGCGTTGAACTTCAATCAACAAACTGGATTCGTGTTCACCTTGAATTTCACCAACGCGACCATGACGTTCAACCTTGGGCAACGAACCATCTTGTCGCAACAAATTCAATCCATTCGGACCGGCAAGATTCTTCCCCGTTTTCTTGTCAATTAGCTTCTCGATACTCCCGGAATCGGAAATGGAAAGTTTCAAGAACTCATTCTCAAGCACATGCGTGTCGGCGCAGGCACCCAACTCAATCGCGGGTTTACCGCGGATCAACTCGATAACCTTGTAGCCAACGGGTGGAATGGACGTGACCTTGATCGAGAGTGAATCGTCTGTTCGACTCAAGATTGCGAGCGGTTCGCCAGATGCAACATCAATCGCACTCCAACCCACACCCTTCTCAAGTTCTGGCAAACCGCCAATGTCGAGCTTCACTTTTCCATCTCGAGTCCAACCGAGAGAGTTAAACACGACAAACCGATGTGAATTTCTTTTGGTTGGAATGCGATCTGCAACGGACTGCAATCCAGCGTCATGCAACTCGTCGACGTAACTTGAAATCTGATCAGACAGTTTCCGTTGCCATCGACCTCGCTTGCTTCGCAGTTCCTCTGAACTGTCTGCGGTCCAGTCGTGCTCCCAGTACAAACCCAAATTCATATGAGCTTGGTCTCTAGCCATCTGTCGATCGTCCCAAAATTTCGGATCGAATTCGGACACGATCGTTGCCAACGCTTCCGCCGTACGAAGTTTTTCAACAGCGCGGCGAACGCGAGACGTTTGCTCCGCCATCGACATACAGTAGAGATCCCATTCGTTGCCATAAGCCAAACTTTCACTTGCCAATCTTGGTCCATAATGTTTTTCGAAATCTCGAAAGAAGTCTTCTTCGTTTGAAACGATGACTTGTTGATCCGCAGTGGTTTTCTCTTTGGCGACACTGAGAAACTCATCCGACAACGTCTTAAGATCGTCCCATCCTTGACCAAAAAGACCAATCGTTCCGAATGGATGCCGCCTCTTGAATCCAGCATTGGTGCGCACCCAGTCAATAGCGTGACGCGGCTTGCGAGCCTCCGCATATCCTCCGATCGAAGCATTGTTGTCGCCTAACGAATACCACTTCATCAGAACGCGACTTCCGTCGAGACCTTTCCACCAATAGATTTCGTTGTTCCTCTGTTGGAAGTTTTTGTACTCCATCTTCGTCGCGCACGCGCAGACGCCTCGCCACGAATATTTTGCTCCCGCGCCCGCCCACAGCGAACCCAATCCCAGCGGCAGGGTTTGATTCTCCATCGCAACGGCCATCGGGAATCGCAGATCGTGCTTTCTTTCGAGTTGTCCTGCATAGTACATTCCTCGAATGACAGCCTCCGCCGGCTGAGCTCCGTAGGTATTAGCAAGCGCCGTCATCGGCATCGAAATGTGACCGTCACGGATTCGCTTAATCAGTCGATCAAAGTCTTTGGCGGGCTTGTTTTTTTCGTACTCCCAAACCCACAGACTTCCATCGCAGTTCCAACGCGACTGGTATTCCGGCGGAGCATCCTGCGTTCGGTCAGCGAGATCGAGGTAATAGTCAATCATCTCCAAAAACGCGGCGCGGTATTGCACGTCGTCCGCAGTCCAAAAGTAATCAGTGTGATCATCTGGCGCAAGATAGATGCGGGACTTCTCTTGTGATCGTACCGGCGACGCGAAGAAAATCAAAGCGAAACCAATACAACAAAACGAGGCGATTTTTTGATGGAATTTGATCATCCCACAATTTTACCATCAAATTTCTTCCAGAAATTCGTGAAAGACTTCACCCTTGCCAACGTGTAGATTGGCAGAGAACAAAAACCCCGCTACGGACGACGTGTGAGCAATTATCCAAAAACTCGAAACAGTTTGATCCTGCGGTTGAAAGAGACTGCGGACGCAGAAGCTTGGTTTGAGTTTTGTGAGATTTACGAACCGCTAGTTTTACGAATCGCCAGATCACGAGGCTTGCAAAACGCAGACGCCAACGATTTGGCTCAGGACGTATTTGTCCGAATTGCCAACTCGGTTCAGCGTTGGGAGCCTGATTCGGAAAAGGGAACTTTCAGAGCTTGGATCGGCACCATCGCTCGAAATTTGACGATCGACTTTCTTCGACAAAAGGATCGCCAGCCAGTTTCTGCCAACGATCCGATTTTGCAGTCCTTACCGCAGCGTTGTGCGGCATCTGATTTTTACGATGCAGAATACGAAAAACAGCTCTTTGCTTGGGCAGCCGAAAAAATCAGACCATCCTTTCAAAGCAAAACGTGGAATGCGTTTTGGCAAACTGCCGTTGAACTGCGATCGGTTGCCGAAGTTGCCGAATCATTGCAAATAACGACGGGAGCAATTTACATCGCGAGATCGCGCGTCATCGCGAAACTCAAAAAGACGATCGAACGTGCAACTGAAAACGAGCTTCCGCCACGTTCGATCAATCAATCGGAGAGGGCAGGCTCATGAATAAGTCGAACCCAACATGCGATCAGAGTCGACTCGAGAAAGCAATTTCGCAAACCCTAGACATCAAGGCTGAAACGGAACTGGCTGAGCATCTTTCGAATTGTGGCGACTGTCGCGAAAAGCTGACCAACTTCGCCGGCGAAGATTCCTTCTGGACGAAGGCCACTGCGAATCTTGCGGCATCTGCTGACTTCAAGGCTGAAACAAATTCTAATTTCAGCACAAGCGTGTTCGTAGAGATCGACCCGAATGCGAACAGCTCAACAGCAGTATCGCCGAATGAGCTTGCTGACTATGCCGAAGATGTTCCATTTGAATCTCCAACGCATCCGGAAATGCTCGGTCGCATTGACGGATTCAGCATCGAACAAATGATCGGTCGCGGAGGAATGGGGGTTGTCTACAAGGGTTTCGACTCCGAACTCAACCGACCAGTCGCGATCAAGTTCCTTGCACCGCATCTTTCCGTTAGCGGTGTGGCGCGAAAACGATTTGCTCGGGAAGCACAAGCTGCCGCGGCGGTTGTGCATCCCAATGTTGTTCCGATCTATTCAATTGGAACATCGAAAAAACGTCCCTATATTGTTATGGCTTTGGTTTCAGGTCGCTCACTTCAAAAACATGTCGAAGATAATGGGCCGTTGCCGCCGGAAGACATTGTTCGTATCGCTCAGCAGATTTCGGCTGGCCTTTCTGCGGCACACGAACAGGGATTGGTCCATCGCGACATCAAACCTGCCAACATCATGCTGGAAAAAGATGTCAGCCGAGTGCTGATTACCGATTTTGGATTGGCCCGTGCCGCAGACGACGCAGGGCTGACTCAATCAGGTTGGTTGGCTGGAACGCCGCACTACATGTCTCCCGAACAGACCAAGGGAGATGATGTCGACTATCGTAGCGATTTGTTCAGTTTGGGCAGTGTGATGTACTTCATGGCAACGGGACGCGAACCGTTTCGTGCAGAGAACCCCTACGCGGTTTTGCAAAAGATTGGATCAAAGGATCCCTCATCGGCTCGGTCGATCAATAGCCAGGTTCCGACGACTCTAAATGACTTAATTTCCAGATTGCTTCAGAAAGATCCAGACGAACGATTTGACTCCGCTGCATCCGTTCAAGAAACTCTCAAACAGTATTTGGCTCACATGCAAAATCCAACTCAGCATATACGACCCAAGATCACAAAGACTTCAGACAACAAGTCATTGGTCATGCCGTTGATCGCAATTGCCGTTGGAATGGCTTTGATTTCCTTGCTTCCATACGCGATCTCTGGAACCGGTCCAACATTTAAGCCAACGCCAGTGAACAAACCACGGATCGTTCGCCCTGCTGAAAACGCGTACTCCAACGCCACGCCTACATGGATATCCGACATGTCGGTTGCACAGAAATGGAAAAGCGAATTGTCAATGTTGCAACAGGCCGCCAAACAAATGGAACACCCAGTTTACGCCATTCAGGTGACTGAGGATCAATTCGAATTTCAAAAACATGATCTCAAAGAACGAATTCGCAAGATGGAATTTTCGTTCGGAATCCAAAACACGCAGTGACAGAAAATGAAAATCTTGGCTCTACCCAAAGGTGAAACGATGCGAACACGAAAATTGAATCAGCGAAGTTTTCTCTTCGCGACATGCCAAACGTTTGTTGTGATCCTTGCCCTTGCGATCGCAATGCCGGCCTTCGGTCAAGCATACGGTCAAGGCGGCGGCGGGATGGGTGGCATGGGCATGGGAATGGACATGGGGATGGGAGGAATGTCCGCTCCGTTGAGTCCACTCGAGAAACTGAAGCAACGGCTCCAAAAATCAAAATCAGATACGACCCGGAAACAAATTCTGACGCAAATCGGCGGCTTACTTTCAAGCCAATACGATTCGTATCTTCAAGAGAACGAAGCTGAGCTCCAGCAAATGGAAGCCAGAGTCAAGAATTTGAGAACGCAACTCGAACGCCGAAAAGATGCGAAGTCTCAACTGCTCAAACTTGAGATTCAAAGGATTTCCAATGAGGCTTCGGGTTTGGTTTGGCCGGACGAGCCTGACCCGATGAGCGGCATGGGGATGGGTGGTATGGGCGGCATGGCCGGAGGACCCGGAATGGGCATGGGTGAAATGGGAGGTGAAGCAAGTTACTACGGCGACGTCCCGGAGGTTCCAATGATACCGATCGCCAAACCGGACGACGAAGCCATAGCCAAAGCTAAAAATCAGCTTAGGCAAATCACCCTCGCAGCCCTCAACTTCGAGTCTGCCAATATGTATCTACCCAAGAACATCACCGATAAGGACGGAAAACGGTTACTGAGCTGGCGAGTTTCAATCTTGCAGTACATGGACGAACCGGAGCAGCAGCTTTACAAGAGGTTCAAGCTCGATGAACCATGGGACGGCGCGCACAACATTCAATTGTTGAACGAGATGCCCGACGTGTTCAAAAACGCAGAATTCGATTCCAGCATGAAAACGGTGTACCTAGGATTTGAAGGGGAGAAAACATTGTTTGAACCCGGCAAAAAAATTAGTTTTGGAATGATTACTGACGGTACATCCAACACTGTTTTGGCTGCTCAAATGAATCGACAATCAGCCATTGAATGGACGAAGCCCGCTGATATTCCGTTTGAAATTGGGACAAAGGTTACGCAGTTGGCAGAAACAAATGATGGTCGCATTCGAACGTCTCTCTGTGATGGGTCAGTTAGGGAAGTCTTGATTGAAAATCTTGATGACAATCTGGACAACCTGATTCAGCGAGATGACGGAAAATTCGCAAACCTAAAATAGGCGACGCAGTTATCGTGGGGCACGTTCCACACAAGGCCAATTGTTGCGTGCATGCATCGAAGAGTTTCTCGTCGAAGTTAGCAACTCGCCTTGACCGAATATCGTAGATATTGAAAATCCTTATCACTCGGCAAGGATGCTGAGCCGATCGCCAAACCGTGATCGATTCGTTTGTGATCGCAGGCAAGGAGGCCTTGTGAGTACCCAAACTGCTAATTACGTCGATGGAATTCCGGTACGTGAAATTTTGCCCAATGCAAAATTTGTCGGAGACCAATCAGTTAACGTCAACTCTTGCTGTGGCCAGTGGGATGAATGCCAAACTGGCGACCTCTACGTCGCGATCCTTGGTGCTGAACTCGATGGTCACGACTTCTGCCCGCAAGCAATTGAAAACGGCGCCACTGCCGTTATCACTGAACGCCTCGTCGCGACCAGAGTGCCGCAAATTCTGGTCCAGGATTCGAGACAAGCCTACGCTCGGATTTGCCACGCGCTTGCAGGACGACCCAGTCAACGATTGACCACGGTCGGTGTCAGTGGAAGCGTCGGAAAAACGATCACTAGTCATCTCGTCCAATCCATTTTCGAAGTTGCTGGACATGCAACTGGTCGAACTTCCTCGCTGGGAGTTTCAGTCGGCAAGAACATGCCGAACCTGCCGCACAAAGCGCTCAATCCGCCATTGATCGCGGAACAAATGGCGCAGATGGCGATGAACGAATGCACGCATGCCGTCATTGAAGTTTCTTCCCGTGACCTCGCAAAACGAAACTTCTCCGGCGTTGCCTTAGACGTTGCGGTATTGACCAACATGCGCGACGAAGACATTGATTTCCACGGCACCAAACAAAACTACCGGCGCTCACAACTACGGATTCTCGATTCACTCAAACCGACGGGAATCGCGGTGCTCAATCTCGACGACCCGAGCAGTCACTTTCTGGTTGAGTCTTGCACTTCTCCTGTGCTGACCGTTGGGATGACTCAGGATGCGAATGTAAGAGGCCAGCTTTTGGAACGGCTGGACTGCGAACAAACTTTTATGGTTATCACCGGATCTGAATCCGTTGCAGTGAGAACTCAAATTATTGGCGACGAACACATCTACAACTGCCTCAACGCGGTCGCAGTTGGGCTCGCCCAAGGAATTGACCTTCAATCAATCGCCAAAGGCCTTGAGCGAGGTTCAAAGCTGCCTGGCCGGATGGAACGTATCGAATGCGGACAGGATCAAGGCGTCTGGATCGACACCGCCAAAACGCCGATCCAACTGGCAACCGCGCTTCGCACGATCAAGCAGGTCGTTAAAGGAAAAGTCTGGTGCGTTTGTTCGATCACGAATGGTCAATCCCACGAACACCGGAAACGAATGGGAGAAGTTCTTGATCGTGCTGCCGACAATGTCGTTGTGACTCGAGATTCAGTTGACTCAGCGATTGACTACGAACCGATGCACCAAATGTTTGACGGTTTCGAAGAACCTCACAAAGTCCAACTGATCCCGAATCGATTCCGAGCCATTGAATGGGCACTTGGCCAAGCTGGACCAAACGATGGCGTATTAGTGGCAGGATGTGGCGAAAGACCGTTTGCACTCCTAGGAGATGAAAACTGGACCATCGCCGATCGCGACGTCTGCGAAGCGTGGCTGTTTGACAACGCTTCGATCGACAGTAATTTTACATCTCCGGACATCTATCGAATTGATGACTACCGATAAACCATGGAAGTTCGCTGGCACATCATCTTTATTGGACGCGTGCAAGGTGTGGGATTTCGATTCACATGCCGTGAAGTCGGGAAACGACACGAAGTTGCCGGCTGGGTGAAAAACTTATCTGACGGCAGCGTAGAAATGATCGTCGAAGGAATACCCAATTCCGTTCGGGACTACGTGAATGACGTCTGCCAATCAACACACGGTCGGGTCGACGACAGAGAGATTCTCAAAAGTGAAGCGACTGGCGAATTTCAGGCAATTCAGATTCGTCATTGAAAAAGTTTAATCTGCGCCGGCTTTGCTTGAGCGCGTCTTTGCTCCATCGTTCCCGCACATTCGGCAGAACTGGAACGATCCACCCCGTGTCCCTAATCGATCAGCATTGAGCGAAGCAACAATTTGCTTACGGCGAAACGAAGCGTAAACTTCTGGGCACGCTCCTCTAAATGTCCAGCTTTATGCTAAATCGATCAGCCATTTCCAATACCGCAACCGATGTCGGCCTTCAAAAAGACGACTTCGATTCGCGGGCTCTTGGATCGTTGTTAAACGATCGCGTGCGGCAGCTATCGACCTACATGATTGTTTTCGGCGTCTTATGGGGAGCTGCCGGAACGCTATACGCGATCAAGCGTGACCTCTCAGTCGCGGTCTTCCCATATGCGATCATGGGAACGATTTTCGTGCTTTCCGCGATTCACAAGAATCGATTAGCCGCACGTAATTTTTTGATCAACGTGTTCTTACTGACAAACGCAATTGGCCTACTGATTTGTTCGGCGATTAGCGAATCGACAGAATCAACCATCGAATTCCACTTTGCCATCATTTCGCTAATGGCAGTCCAGCTTTTGGGGATGCGTGCCGCAATACGTTGGTTTGCGTTCACATTCGCAGCCATCCTGTTCTCACTTTATTCGCCATTTGTTGTTCCTCTGCAGATCAGTTTCGGCAACACCATTGATCACGCCGTAAGCGCATCGTTTCTATCGTTGACAATTCTCTGGATCTGCGAACAAACGGAGAGATGTTTCGTTCGCCGCACAGCCCAACTGCAACGACTGGCAGACAGCCTAAAAGAGAAGACACGATTATTGAATTTGGCCGAAAAAACGGCATCGATCGGATACTGGCACTGGGACCTAAAAACCAACACGACCGTGTTTTCTGATGAGCTGAAGCGGATTTGTCAGTTGCCAAAACTGAGTCATATCGATGACTTAATTGGAAGGTTTGAATCGTCAGGGGCTGAAGAACTCCAAGCATCTTTGCGACATGCCGCAGACGAGGGAACTTCCTTTTCATTGGATCTATCTTTTCATGCGAAAAACATGGAAAGACACATGGCCTGCCAAGGGTTTTCTGAACTCGGTGACGACGGACGCGTTGCGGCAGTGTTTGGAGTCGTTCGCGACGAGACCAAATTGAAAGTCGCGACGCAGCGGTTGTCGCGCAAAGCGGAAGAGTTAAACGTTTTGGCTAACGTCGACACACTCACCGGGCTTGCGAACAGATTGAGCTTCCGCATGCACCTGGAATCCATGATTCAGGACTCCGAGTGTAACGAAACGAAGCTCGCGTTGATCGTGCTGGACATGGACGGATTCAAAGAAATCAATGACACGCTCGGTCACTCCGTGGGTGATCTTGTATTGATCGAAACGGCCAAAAGAATCCAAGAGTCGGTCGGCAAAAAGGACATCGTTTCACGATTGGGTGGAGACGAATTTACGGTCATCCTGCACCAGCCAGAATCAATTGACTACGTGATTGAAATGGCCCACGGAATCGTCGGCGCGATTCGCGAACCAATGCATTTCGAGAATAGCAAACTGCAAGTCGGTGCGAGCATCGGCGCCAGCATTTATCCAGACGACTCAAATTCTTCCGAAGAGCTGTTTACGTTCGCCGATACTGCAATGTACGACGCCAAATTTAGCTCGAAGGATGTCTCGCTGTACCGATCCGAGATGACGGCAGATCTTGTCTACCGCAAGAAGGTTGAAAGTAAACTTTCTGAAGCAATGGCGCGTGACGAGTTTTCTCTGGTTTATCAGCCTCAATTCGAAACTCGGACCCGAAAGGTCGTCGGATTTGAAGCTTTGATTCGATGGAATCAAAACGGAACCATCGTTTCGCCTGCGGAGTTCATTCCTGTCCTTGAAAGTTCAGGGCGGATTATCGAAACCGGTCAATGGATCTTGGATCAGGCTTGTCAACAACTTAAACAATGGGAACTTGCGGGTATCAACACACGCGTCGCGATCAATATCTCTCCAGTTCAGTTTCGAGATCCAAACTTTTATGCCCGAGTGGTCGAAACGCTTAAGCGGCATGACGTTGCACCGGAATGCATTGACCTTGAGATCACCGAAGGTGCAATTATCTCGGACGTGATTCACACGGCTGAGACGTTAACAAAACTGAAGGCATTGGGCTGCATGATCAGCATCGATGATTTTGGGACGGGATATTCGTCTCTCGCATACCTGAAGAATTTCCCAATCGATCAACTGAAGATCGACCGAGCTTTCGTTAGCGACATCCCGCATAAGGATGACGGAACGATCGCCAGTAGTATCGTTGTACTAGGCCTAAGCCTTGGCATGGAAGTACTAGCGGAGGGAGTAGAGTCCAAAGAACAGCTGGACTTCTTGCTCGAACATGAGTGCGAATATTTCCAAGGATTTTATGGCGGGAAGCCTCTCCCAGCGGAGGAGTGCCCGCTGCTTTTCGCGAATCAGGAACTTCACGACGATTCGACTTTTGAAACCGTCGATCAATAGCTACCTTTGCGGCCAAACACCGTATTTCACTGCCCCCTGTTGATTGGCGGCGGCCTGTTTGGATACATTATGTGTCTTTGAAGTGACTACTCCTTCGAGACTCAAGAATGTCAACCAATCCAACTCCGTCGGCTGAGTCGGAACCACTAATTCAAGCGGAATCGCTCTGCAAGTATTACGGACCTTTCGCGGCCGTGAACGACGTTTCATTCTCCGTGCCACGGCAGCAAGTTTGCGCCTTTCTGGGTCCGAACGGGGCAGGTAAATCCACCACCATGAAAATGTTGACCGGTTACCTTTCACCGACCAAAGGAACCGTTCATATCGCCGGCAAGAGCATGCAAACGGATCGCATCGAGGCATCCACTCACATCGGCTACCTGCCAGAAAATGGCCCGCTCTACGATGAGATGACACCCAAGGGTGCGCTTAAGTATCTTGCTGGAGCTCGCGGACTCAATCGGAAACAGCGTAAAGATCGCATGAGTTTCGTTGCGGAAAAGTGCAACCTTGAAGAAGTTTGGAACAAGCCGATCAGTAAGCTTTCGCGAGGCTTTCGCCAGAGAGTTGGGATGGCACAAGCCATTCTGCACGATCCCGATGTGCTCATTCTTGACGAACCGACCAGCGGATTGGACCCCAACCAACTGGTCGGAATCAGGGAATTGATTCTGGAGCTTGGCAAATCGAAAACAGTTTTGCTTTCGACGCACGTGCTCCAAGAAGTAGAAACATTGTGCAGTCGTGTTGTCCTGATCGATCAAGGGCAGATTGTCTTTGATGGTTCAATTGGCGACATGGGACAACGTGAAGCGATGGCCAACCGCTTTCATGAGCTAACAGGATTCCAAACCGCCTAGTCACACGCTTTTCTGGTGACAAATTTTCCATAGATTTGACTTACAATTCATTTAGACAGGACCGACTAAGCATGTTTCGATGGCATGTAATCTCCGCAGTTTTCTGGCGCAACCTGAAGCAATACTTCACGGGCGTGTTGGGCTATCTGTTTATTGTTGCCTTTGTGACGGTCTGCGCGTTGCAAGCGTTTTGTCCACAATTCTTTGCGGACAACCTTGCCAACCTAGATCAGTTGAGCAACTTTTATCCAGAGCTGCTATTATTGTTCATTCCCGCGATCACAATGCCGCTATGGGCGGACGAACGTAGACAGGGAACCGATGCGATTCTGTTCACGTTGCCAGCTTCAGACTTCGATGTCTTGCTGGGTAAATACTTCGCCGCAGTCGCGGTCTACACGATTGCTCTGCTGTTTTCGACAACGCAGTTGATTGCCTTAGGAGCACTCGGCAATCCAGATTGGGGCATCATCGGGACGACTTACCTCGGCTACTGGTTAAGTGGATCCGCGTTGATTTCTGTCGGCATGTTTGCGTCTTCACTCACCGGCAGCACGACGGTCGCCTTCATTCTAGGCGCCGTGTTCTGTTCGATTCCGGTCCTAGGAAGTTACCTCGGCGATGGGTTGGGGCTAAATCGGTACAGCATCGGCTGGCACCTGAAAGATTATACGATCGGCCAAATTTCATTAGTGTCTATCGTGTACTACTTGGGTCTCACGATTGTGATGCTGTACCTAAACATTGTCGTGATCAGTCGACGACATTGGAATCGAGGCGACGACGGAAACATGGGTTGGCAGTACGTCGTTCGCGCAATCGCTCTTGCCGTTGCGGTCTTCGCGGTTTTCAACATCGTCGACACTTCTCCGGTCACAGGCACCGCTCAGCTCGATTTGACCAAAGAAAAACTTTTCACGCTGAACGAGGCGACTCTCAAGACGTTGAAAAAGGTGAAAGAGTCCGATCGAAAGATTACGATCCAAGCCTACATCAGCGAAGACATCCCGCAGAAGTACACCAACGTCAAAAAGAACTTTGAAGGCATGCTGCGTCAGTACGACAGCTTCGGCGGAGAGAACGTCGAAGTGATCGTCAACAACGTGACACCCAACAGTGACCTTGAAATTGCGGCTCAAAAACTTGGTGTTGAAGGACGTGAAGATCGTTCCGACGAAGATGGAATCACGATTCAGCGTGACGTTTACCTTGGAGCCCACGTTACCAGTGCCGCCGGCGAAACGACATTGCCTTTCTTCGATTCGAACAAATCGATCGAATACGAATTAAGCCACGCGATTCACACGTCGATGGACAAGAACAATAGATTGACGCTGGGGATTCTCGACACCGATGCTCACTTCGGTGGACCGCTTTATCAAGGGCGTCGCGTTCCATGGTCCTACAACAGCACGATGGATGTTTTGAAACAGCAGTTCAAAATCAAATACATCAGCGGTAGCGAACTGGACACGTTTCTACCTCAAGAGCAAACGCTGCCGGCAGATTCAGAAAACGCAGATGCTGATGGCGACGAATCCAAACCGGAAAAGAAACTCCGTAAAGCTCCCGACGTACTATTGGTTGCCGATCCGGCCAGCCTCGATGCGCCGTCAATTGAGGCTTTGGTCAAATACCTCGAAGCCGGACATCCAGCCGTGATTTTGGCTGATCCGCTACCGTTCTTTTGGGCCTTCCAAAACCCAACCAACCTAGGCATCCTGAACGCACCAAGAATGTCGCGAGTTCCAAACGACTCGCCCTACGCGGACATTCTAACCAGCTCGAAAGAACCCAAGGCCGACGGTGGAACCGCGTCAACGCTCTTCTCTGCGATCGGCGTTCAATGGAACAATGGTGCTTCTGTTTGGAATATGGAAAATCCGCATCCGGGTTTCGATCCGGAGTGGCCTTCTTATGCCGGACAGAACTGGCCGACTTACTACGGTCAGTACGATAAAGCTTTCGTGTTCGTCAAAGACAACGATTCGAACGTCGCGTTCAATGCGGAAGATTCAGTCTCTGGCGGGCTTCAGGAAGTGTTGATGTTCTACCCCGGCTACATCATGGAAGGTTCTGGGTCGAAGTACGACTTCACGCCGTTGGCAACCGTTGGATTCGCGTCTGGTCGCATCGAGTGGGATCAACTTACGATGACGCCAAGCCAAACGATTCAGATGCTGAACCCTGTCAATGGAAAACTGACCGTCCGCGAAGAACCTGCTCGTAGCCAAATCACGAGCGACCTATTGAAGGTGCTCAATCCGAGTCCGCGAACGATGATCGATTCGCAAAACTACTGCGTTGCAGCCAGAGTTAAAGCAAAAGGCGACAATGAAGATGGCCTAGACGTTGTTTTGATCACCGATCTCGATTTTGTTTCCGATCTGGCTTTTCAGCAAGAGGAAGCGCTCGATCAACAAGTCGGCCAGAAGTTGGACAATTTGAGTTTCTTGCTTAACGCGATCGAAGTTTTGGGCGGAGCAGATGATTTCGTACAGCTTCGAAACCGTCGCCAGCGTCCTCGCACATTGGTGCAACTGGAATCGATATTCAAACTGTATCGCGAACAACGTTTGGCTAAACAACAGGAAATCGAAAAGGAAGTTCAGGACGAGCTTGACGCCGCACAGGCAAAGCTCGATGTAGCAACCGAAGAAATCCAAGGCAACGAGTCGCTCGGCTTCCTAGAAAAGCTACAGAAAACCAGCCAACGTGCCACCGACGTCCAGCGCCAGTTTGAGATCAAACAAAAGAAACTGGATCGAAAATTAAAACAGGAAGTCACCGAACTCGAAGCCGCAGAACAATCGCAAATCGAATACGAAAAGAACAAAAGACGAATCTTTACTGCAGTCTTGGCACCACTTCCGCCATTGATGTTAGGGATTGTCGTCCTATGGTTTCGCATGTTCAACGAACAAAGAAATATTAATCCGAATCGAAGAGTCAAGTAACGATGCAAGAGTCAACAAAAACAATCTGTTTTGTCGTGACCGCTGCCGTTTTAGGATTGGCGGCTGTTGGCAACGCAGTCATGAACCAACCCGGCGAATCTGAGTCCAGCAAACTTCTTGGAACTCCTTTTTATCCGGACTTCACTTCCACCGAAGCGGCACGATCACTGGAAGTTTCGGCCGTCGATCCAGAGACCGGTACGCTGAAAAGATTTGGTGTCGAAAGCGATGGAGACCTGTGGCGCATCCCGACACACTTCAACTATCCAGCTGAAGGAGCAGCTCGAATTGCCCAGACTTCGGCATCAGTGCTGGGACTCGAACGACAGGCACTCGCCGGAATGGGCGAAAGCGAATTTGAAAAGTTCGGTGTCGTCGATCCACTTTCGGATGATCTCGAGGACCCCGAAACGGCTGGAAAACGAGTGACGCTCAAAGATGAAAACGGTGACGCGTTGGTGGATTACATCATCGGGAACGAAATCGAAGATGCGGTACCGACGCGAGGTGGCGACGAATTTGACATCGAAACCGATGCAAAAGAATTCTACATCCGACGCGCAGACGATTCGCAAACGTTCCGCGTCTCACTGAACATCGATCTGTCAACGAAGTTCTCCGACTGGATTGACCCAGATCTGCTTCGAATCAACCGTCCGGACGTAACGCAGATCTCAATCAACAACTACAAAATCGAAGAGCGTGGCGCCGGCGCGTTTGGCGCTCCCGAACTGTTCAAAGATCAAGGTGATCAGCTTGTATTGTCACGCCCTTCCGCGGCCGAAAAATGGACGATGGAAGGCATCAGTGAAATTACAGAAACGATCCAAACCGATCGAGTGAACGAAATCCTTGGCGTTTTGGATGAGATGCAGATCGTTGGCGTTCGCCCAAAATTCAAATTTGAAGGCCAACAAATTTTGACTTCGGATTTGAAGCTTGCCGACATTCCGGAGATGAAGTCCGATCCAAAAAAGGCCAGTCGTGCGATTCAAGCCTTGCAGCGCGACTTGATGGACAAAGGGTTCAATTTTGGCGGAACTCAGCAAAATCTGGAACTCGTGTCCGAGAACGGCGAGCTTGAGTTTGGGACATCCAAAGGGTTACGGTACCGATTGCATATCGGCGAAGCCGTCGCTGACGAGGACGACACGATCGAGATCGGATCCAAGGAAACAGAATCAGAGCCGAAAGATCCTGCTACTGAATCGGATGGAACTGCTGACGACTCGAATCGTTTTCTGTTCCTTCGAGTCAACTTCGACGAATCACTGCTTGGAGAGCGACCGGTGGAGCCAAAATTACCGGAAGCTCCAGTGAAGCCCGAAGGTTACAAACCCGCCAAGGAGGAAGAGAAGAAGGAAGAACCCACCGAAGGCGAATCGGATGACAAAACGGAAGCCGACGCAGATGTCGAATCGGAAGATGAAAAACCGGCGGAACGAAAACCAGAGTTCATTGCCTACGAGGAAGCCTTGAAGGCGGTTGAAAAAGCCAAGCTTGAACATGAAACCAATCTGACTCGATTCAATCAGGAGAACGAAGCTTTCGACGAAAAGATTGAAAAAGGAAAGAAGCTTGTCGATGAACTGAATCAACGTTTTGGAGATTGGTTCTATGTCATCTCTGCTTCTAACTTGAAAACGCTTCAATCGAAACGGGAAGACGTCGTCAAGCTGGTCGAATTGCCTGGCGATAATGGACCAGCGACACCGTCGCCAGAACTCTCGTTCCCGCAAATGCCAAAAGGTGAATCGACTTTCGAGACTCCCAAAGAACCAGCAGAGGTGAAGAAAGAAGAAGAGCCAGAAACCGAGAAATCAGAAACTCCGGTTGAAGGTGAGCCCAAAAAAGGAGTCGACGAAAAACCGGTTGATACGGACGCTGAGCCCAGTAAAGACGCGCCTCGTGAAGCTGTTGAATCTGAAAAACCAACCGATGCGAATAAGCCAGCGGAACCAGAAAAGGAAACTACGAAGGATTCAAAAGAGGGCGACTCGCAATAGACGATCATGACCGCAACCATCGTGGCAAAAAATGCCTTCCTTCGATCCGATGGGCTTTTTTTCATCGCGGCCGACACCGCTACGGGGAAAGTACAACGCGGCGACTTTCTAATCGTGCCGTTGGAGGGCTCTCAATCGTTTCGGGCACCGATCGATCTGATCATCTTCATCGCAACCCATGACGGAAACCAACAATCGCTCGTGTTCAAGGGACTCAATGCGGGTACAATTGATTTCTTGAAGAGCGCCGTTGTACCCGGAATGACATTGTCGATCGAACGCGAGGGCAATTGATTCACGGCCATAGACGTAATGGACTGGGGCCCTCAGTCGCACCCGCAACGAACTGAGGGTCCGACTCGGGGCCCGAGTCGGTTACAGAGCGCTCAAACTATCCGACATCTGACTCAACCAAACGCAGTCCCCTGCC
The DNA here is from genome assembly GCA_964582025.1 of uncultured Pirellulaceae bacterium. Classification (GTDB taxonomy): domain Bacteria; phylum Planctomycetota; class Planctomycetia; order Pirellulales; family Pirellulaceae; genus Mariniblastus. The sequence continues at coordinate 24,834 of CAZORS010000040.1, forward strand.
CTCACGATCGCCAACGCTCAAGTCCATCTCGCCGCCGATTGCACGGCTGCTTGGCCAGCTACGCCGACGCATTCGTTTCATTGTGCTGGTCGAAGGCTTCGTGGCGACCATCATCGCGGCACTGATCTGCTTCTGGATCGCATTCGCACTCGACTATCTGCCGGTCTTGTTCGGCTTCAGTGAGCTATCGTCCGGTTCCCGCACGCTGTTACTGATCGTCACTGTTGGAATGGCCTTGTTCCAACTTTATCGATTCATTGGCCGACGACTTTTCGTATCAATGAAGAATCACAGCCTCGCATTGCTAGTCGAAAGAAAGCATCCTGAGTTCGCAGAGTCCCTTATTTCGACAGTCAATCAAGCAGATTCCGGTGATCGATTTGGCGTCCCAATCGATCGTGCCATGATCGACATGACCCAGCAGAAAGCTGAATCGCTGCTGGACCAAGTCGACTCGCGACAGATCGTAGGCTTTCAGTTTCTGCGAACCAGCGCCGTCGTGGCCTGTCTTCTGGCAGCATCGATCGTCGGTCTGGGCATCTTAAAATTCGACAACTTGCAGCTGGCCCTTAAGCGATTATATCTGCTGGATAATCAACCGTGGCCGCGACGTGTGTACCTCGAGATGGTTGGCGTGAAGATCAAAACAGACTCTCCCGTCGAAGGCATCGAAGAGCTTGGACAGAATCTCGGTTCTGCCAATGGTACGTTTCGAGTTCCCCGAGGCGCATCGTTGACGTTGACGGTTCGCGCCCAAGCGACGGATCCTCTGGTCCCGTGGCGACAACTGCCATCGAACTGTTTGATGTACTATCGGACGAATGAAGGTGATCGGGGAACTCAGGCCCTGAACCGCATTGGCAGCCCGAGAGACGGTTGGCAAACCTATGCCCTTAATGGCTCGCCTTTCGAAAGCATCCTGAACGATATCGAATTTACGCTCCGCGGCGACGATCATCGCTCCGCGCCTTTTCGCATTGAAGTCGTCGACCAACCGATCGTTACGCAAACGGACCTCGACTGCGTTTACCCTTCTTATCTATCTGACAACGATTCGCTGGGTTGGACACCACGCAGTATTCGCTGGACGGGTCGTGCCGCATTGCCGCAAGGAACTTCTTTCAATGTACGGGGCACGGCTACGAAACCGTTGAAGAAAGTTTATGTTTGGGACGCGACGACCTCGACCATGAACACTGGCGTCGTCGAAGGAACAAATTTTGAGTACCCAGTTCCGCCATGCAGCGAAGCCGTCAACCTTCAATTCTATCTGGTCGACTCGGACAACATTGTTTCCGATAGCCCACACAATGTTTATGTGGAACCAATCGCAGACGAACCTCCCGACGTTGTGGCACAACTGGTCGGAATCGGAACTGCAATCACGCCTGACGCCATCCTTCCCTTCGAAGGGCAAATCGCAGACGACTATCGTGTTCAGGAAACTTGGGTCGAGCTGACAACCGTGGACCGAATACTTCCTCCGTCAGTACAATCCACTAAAGACAACGGAAGACTGGATTCCTCGATCGACATCGCTGAACTTGTTCGGGCCGGATTGAAGCTGACCGTCGATGACGGTTCCAATCTTGGATTCATCATCAAAGCAAAGGATTACTATTCGCTTGACGGCAAAGAATCGAACGTCGGGATCGGTGACAAGTACTCACTCGAATTGGTTTCGTCTAATCGATTGCTGAGACTGCTGGAGCGCATTGAAGTTTCTCAACGTCGCAGGCTCGAACAGATATTCGAGGAACTGACTGATGTGCGTGGGTATTTGTCGCGAACGCGACCGCAAACCAGTTCTCAAAACGGGCAAGCATCCGACGCGGAGCCGGGAGATGTGGAACCCGGTGATAATGACGACGCTCAAATGCGACAGCAAGCAATGCGAATTGTGTTCTCACAGCGTTCCAAGCTTCAGTCGATGAAGTCGTCACAAGAGATTCGTAGCATCGCCGATGCGTTTGAAAATTTGAGAATGCAGCTGATCAACAATCGTATCGACGCCGAAGACCGTAAACAACGACTGGCCGACGGAATCATCGCGCCATTAAAAGCAATTCCTGACGGTTCATTGAAAACACTTGGCAACACGATCGACGAAATCGAAGTCACTTTAAAACAGATTGACAAGGGAATTGGCGTTCCAGCATTAGAAGAAACCGCCAAAACGCTGATTGACCGTGGCTTAATCGAAACCGATGCCGCTTTGAAAGAGATCGACGCAGTGCTCTCTGTGTTGGTAAAATACGAATCGCAGAACGAGTTGCTGGAAATTGTCAGGCGAATGATTGCTGAACAGGAAGCACTGATGAAACGCACAAAAGACAAACGACAGAAAGATGCCTTTGAGGGGCTATTGGACTGACATGCCGAATTTCATTTCCAAACTGTCGTTCGCCTGCCTGCTCGCAATTCTGTCTGTGGATTCGACGTTCGCCGTCCAGGACAAAGAAGCTCCTGCGATCGCGAAACAGAAAGAAGACGAATCGGTTGAGGATCAACAGCAGCGAATCCTAACCAACTATAAGCAACTAGAACAGAAGCTACTTGCGCTGCGAGAATTCGAAAAGGACAACAATCCCGCCAGATCAAAACTGCTCCAGCGAGCCTACGAACTTTCGCAGGAACGCGGAACGACGGATGAAATGAAACGAATCGTGTCTCTCCTGACGACCGGCGAACTCCGAGACGCGGAATCAAATCAGAAGAAAGTTCTCGGCGACATGAATCGGTTGCTGACACTACTACAAAGCGAAGATCGTGGCAAACGTATCGAGGATGAGCTAAAGCGAAATCAGGCCTACCTCAAAGAGGTCGAACGATTGCTGAGGATTCAAAAATCGTTGCGAGGCGAAACAGAGGGGCGAGCTGACACGCCACGAATTTCCAAATCACAGAAACAGGCTGCCGAACGCGCCAAAAAACTTGCTGACAAGATCCGGGACAACGAGGAGCAATCGAAAGACGGCGAAGATCCGAAAGGCGAGGGTTCAAAAGAAAAAGAGGAATCGGGCGAACCAAAATCCGGCAAACCGTCGGGAGGCCAACCTTCTGACGGCGAATCAGGTGATTCGGAATCTGCGCCAGAAGACGAGATGAATCCCGTTCGTAAACGAGTTGCCGCGGCGGAACAAAAGATGCGCGACGCGAAGAAGAAGCTTGATCAAGCCAATCGCGATCAATCGATCGAAGACATGGATGCGGCGATTCGTGAACTTGAGGCAGCCAAGAAGGAACTGGAAGAGATTTTGCGACAACTTCGCGAAGAAGAAGTCGAGCGAACGCTTTCAATGCTCGAAGCGCGCTTTCGAAAAATGATGGAGCGCGAGATTAAAATCCGCGATCAAACAATGGCTCTCAATGCAGTCCTGCCCGAACAGCGCCGTGCCGATTTCGAGATCAAAGCCGGAAAGCTATCTTCTGAACAATCGTCAATCGCGACCGAGGCATCCCGGGCGCTGTTATTGCTCCGTGAAGATGGTTCTTCGGTTGCGTTTCCGCAAACGGTGTCTGAAATGAAGTTGGACATGGAACAGGTGGCTTCTCGCTTGTCGACGTCCAAAGTTGGTGACATGACGATCGAAATTGAGAACGACATCATCGAAACACTGGGCTATCTGGCCGACGCGTTGGCTCAAGCTCAGAAAGAAAATGAAGCCAACAGTGGTCGCGGCAAGGGAAAACCAGGGGGCGGTCGTCCCGGTGAATCGTCATTGGTCGGCAAGATTGCGGAAATTCGAATGTTGCGAGCATTGCAAGATCGTATCTTCCGGCGACACAGTCGCTACGCAAAATTGCTCGATGACCCCAATGATCCGATCGGCATCACCAACGATCCCGATATTCTGTCGGCGCTTCGGCGATTGACGGCGAAACAAATGCAACTGACGGAAATCACAAAAGAGATTGTGGAGAGTCTCAACGATTAAGGTTGCTTCAAATGACCAATGACCAATGAGAAATTTCATTCAGCCTCCTCAAGGGGCACTTCGCGAAATTTAGTGGCTGCGAGCACTCGTTTAACGAATGCGAAGAAACATGGCTGAATCGATAGAAACTTCCAAGGACCATTAAATTCCGTGATGAGCCCCATCAGGGAGGGAGATCAGCATTTGAATCCTACTCTGGAGCGTCTACAGAAGTTGTAACCGTCTCCGTCTTCACCTTTGTCTCGTAGTTCGTCGAATCCATCTTCATGAATCCGGCCATCAACACGATCGCCAAAACGATGACGGTCAGAATATTGAGCCAATGCGTTTCCCGCTCACGAAATCGTTTGGCTCTTTCGCTACGTCCAGCCAATGTTGCCGAAAGCCAAAACGCTCCAAACGCCAAGAGAATTTTCAAACCCAACAAACCGTTGTAAATTCCGGCAAGGTGAAATCCCTTCGCCTTCAAAAACGTGTTGTAGAATCCGCTGACTAACAGGAACAACGCAGCACCGGCCACCCACTTCATCCAGCGTTTGCGAATGGCTTCACGAATTTCATCAGAAGCGGATGTTTCCGACAGAGCCGGAACCAATGCAAATCGCATAAACAGCGTTCCGCCAGCGAGTACGATGGCTGCGATAATATGGGCCCAGCGAGAAAGTTGAGCGAAGAGGTCGGTGAGTTCCATCGAATCTACAAACTTGACAGTGACTGAAATAGAAACATTTGCTTCAAGTCTCATGTTCGACGCAACGTCCGTCAACCATTCGACCTAAGCAAAATCTACAAAGGCGACAAAATGGTGTCTAATGTTGCCATGACTATTTCCTTGAAGACTCTACGTTTGATCTCTTTGGCATTCACCATCTCGCTCTGGCCCATGGTTCCAACGGCCCTAAGCGAGGAGCCAGAAACTGGCGTTGAGTTGATCGTCTTGGGCATCGCGCAAGACGCCGGATTCCCACAGGCGGCGTGTGCCAAGGCCTGCTGTGCAAAAGCATGGAAAGATCAATCTCTTGCGAGAAACGCCACGAGTATCGCTGTTATTGACCGAGAATCCAAACAAAGGTGGCTGTTTGAGTGCTCACCAGACTTCCCCAGACAGTTACGATCGTTGGACGAATTTTTCATAACCCAAAAGCAACAGCCGGGGCTCGACGGGATATTCCTGACTCATGCTCACATCGGTCATTACACCGGCCTGATTCACCTAGGGCGCGAAGTCATCGGCGCCAACGAAACGCCCGTTTATTGCATGCCCAAAATGAAGACGTTTCTCGAAACAAATGGGCCGTGGAGCCAGTTGGTTTCGCTAAAGAACATCGCTTTACAGCCTTTGCAGAATGAACAATCGATCAAGCTTAGCGAGCGAATTTCGGTTACGCCGTTTCAAGTTCCGCATCGAGATGAATTTTCCGAAACGGTTGGATTCAAGATTAAAGGTCCACGCAAGACAGTCGTTTTTCTTCCCGACATCGACAAATGGAACAAGTGGGATCAAAAAATCGAAAATGTGATTCAGGAGTGCGACATCGCCTACCTCGACGGAACGTTCTTTCAAAACGGTGAAATCCCCGGTCGCGACATGGCGATGATTCCACATCCGTTCGTTACGGAAAGCATCAAAAGATTTTCGTCGCTGGAGAAAGAGGAACGAAACAAAATTCGCTTCATTCACTTCAACCACACAAACCCAGTCTTGCAATCAGACAGCGCGGCCGGGAGCAAAATCAAACGGGCTGGAATGAACATCGCGGCTGAGGGTGAAACGATTGGTTTATAACCATTGGCCACCAATCGGTTCGTTAAGCCTAACCGTGAATTTTGAAGTGTTTTAGCCCGAAGGGCGACACAGCTTCTGGCGGCACCAATTCTGTGTCGCCCGCTGGGCTGAA
>CAZORS010000041.1:0-9093 GCA_964582025.1 uncultured Pirellulaceae bacterium
ATGGACGACGGACGATTGGAGACTTTCGTTGGATTCCGCGTGCAGCACAATAGCGCTCGTGGTCCGATGAAAGGTGGATTGCGTTACCACCACGAAGTCGACCTCGATGAAGTCCGCGCGCTGGCGTCGTTGATGACTTGGAAAACTGCCGTTGTGAATATTCCTTACGGTGGTGCCAAAGGTGGTATTTGCGTCAGTCCTCGTGATTTGAGTGCCAAAGAAAAGGAACGCATCACGCGAAAATTCGTAGACCAAATTCATGAGATCATTGGACCGGATAATGACATTCCTGCTCCTGACATGGGAACAGATTCGAAAACGATGTCTTGGATTCGGAATCAATGGGAAAAGTATCACGGCTTCAATCCGGCTTGTATTACCGGAAAGCCAGTTGAAGATTACGGCGCAAAGGGGCGTGAAGAGGCTACCGGTCGCGGAGTGGGAATTCTGGCGTTCAAATTACTGCAACGCATGGGGCACAAGCCCAAGGATACCCGTGTGATCATTCAGGGGTTTGGAAACGTGGGCTCTCATGCTGCGAAGTTCATGCACGAATCCGAGTTCAAGATCATTGGAATCAGCGATGTAACTGGTGGCTACATTAACGAAGAGGGGCTTGATATTCCGGCTGCGATCCACCACATCATCGAGAATCGAACCCTCGAAGGATTCGGCGGGGCAAAGAAAATCAGCAATGATGACTTACTGATTCAGGATTGCGAGTTGCTGATTCCGGCCGCGCTAGGTGGTGTGATTCACGAAGAGAATGTGAACGACATCAAAGCAAAGGTGATCATCGAAGGCGCAAATGGCCCGATTGACGCCGATGCCGATGAGGTTCTTTTCGAACGCGGCGTCACGGTGCTACCGGATATTTTGGCTAATGCTGGTGGCGTTACGGTGAGCTACTTCGAATGGGTTCAGAATCGTCAGTATTACAGCTGGGATTTGAACCGCGTTCGTCAGCAACTGGATGCAATTCTTTCGACGGCCTTCGAAGAAGTTTGGCAACAGTCTCAGGATGCTGGGGTCAGTTTAAGGACCGCGGCGTTCATGTTAGCTGTCAGCCGAGTTAAAAAATCGATGGAGTTGGCCGGAATCTAGCTTGCCGCTCGCCGCCGGCATTTTTAGACGCGTTTTTACGTGATGCTCGCATTGTTTAGCGAGTCCGCACAACCGAGCTCAAAAGGTTTCAAAGTGTGGCGAAATGGTGCCCAATGTGTAGATACTGGACGAATGACCGACTATGATGGGGGAATATGGGGATTAGGGATTAATCACGCATAGGTCTACCACGAGGGTTAGCCTCAGTATTTCATTTTTTCACTGGACATTGCGAAACAACCAACCTGCCCCTCGTTATTCACTTTCCTTTACGAGGCACTAATGAAAAATCGTATTTTTGGCGCATTACTTTGCGCGTTATTTTGCGTTGTCGGATCAGCATCGGCGCAAACAGGAGGTTTTACGACTGACCTTGCCCAATGGCAGAGCGACGTTCCGGGCACTTCGCTGGCGCTCAACTTGGAATCTTTGGTTAAGTTTGATGGGACTTTACTTGATGGCAACGTCGACGCATTTGATACTGTGCCCGATGGTCAGAACCTTGGCTGGGGAACACTATCTCAGGGATTTGTTGATCCAAATGGTGTCGAAGGAGTCCTTACTCGAACCGTCGGCGGACTTATTCTTGCCCGCTCTTTGGAAGGCGTGCCCCTCGTTCACACGATCGATTCAACCAACGGCGCTTTGAATGGGTTCTGCATTCGATATGTAAATCTTGCCGCCGATATTCGAGTCTACGAGGGCGCCACTTTGGTCGATTCGTTTACGACGGTCCCAGGTCAATTTGATTCGGACGATCCGGAAACGCATATTTGCTGGGAGAATCTCGGTGGCGTCGAGGTGACTCGCGTGGAGGTAGAGAGAACGGCGGGGCAAGACGTAGATGGCAACCCAGAATTTTTTACTATTGATGGCGAATTCAGGTTCGAAGAAGCCGCCGCAGATCCAGCTACTTGTTTTGAGCAATTGGCAGATGTCAAGGCTGAAGTTGCTGCACTACTGGCAGATGCAGAAGCCTGCGACGCCTACTGGTTGGACGGTGCTCTGGATTGCATCGAGTGGATGCAAGACGACATTTTCTGGGATCCGTCAGGAGACCGTCTCACTCAGTACGGTGGCTCAATGTTTATCGGTGCAGCGTATACGGTTTGTTACCTCGAGTACGTTGACGATCCGGCTGCTGACGTGCTGATCGACGAACTGTTGGCTGTTCTCGAATGCATTGTCGATAACGAGATCGCTTACGCAATCGAAAACGGTGGCAACTCTTGTTACATCGAAAACGCGGAACACTTCGCGGACCTTGGAGAAATCATCGATGAAGATTTCGACAATCAAGTCGTCGCAACTTTGGCGTATCGACTTGCGTGGTTGCATGCGTACTACGCAACGCAGTAATTTCGACCGCGTCCAATTTAAAAAAATAGCCGGCCAGATTTTCTGGTCGGCTTTCTTTATGCGCCCATCGTGGGGTTAGAATTTTTTGTTGATGACTTTTGTGGATGCCATCTTTTCGTTCTTCTTCGAGATCAATGTTTGGAGAGGACCGACGTTACTGGCGCGGGCAGGCCAAGTCGTTCGAATTGAAGTTCCAGTCGGCGTTGTGATTCCGCTGTTGAACCAAAACCAACCTCCTGAAATGATTCCGACGACTTCATTTTTCTGATTAAAGACCGGGCCGCCGGAGTCACCCGGAAGTAGCGGTACATCGGCGAATATTTTCTCCAAGCTTGACGGAGACGAAGCCGTCGCCGAAAAGTGTCTAATGCAACAACTCAGTTTCGAACCGCCACCCAAGCCTGCGAACTCCAGTTCGTCACCACTTAAAATCGGATCCGTTGCAACCGGCGAAGCGGGAACTCCATCGGGTACCCATACCCACAGCAAGGCAACATCTTTGTGCTCATCGGCATGAACAATTCGGCACTTCTTGGCTCGTTTGCCGTTGCGGAATTTGACCTTGATTAGCCCGTCCCCCTTGTCGTCTTGAACGACGTGGAACGCGGTCAAGACGTATCCTTCGTGTCCACCCTTGAGAGGCTTCGCGTCGTCGATTTCGACAACGACTCCCGTACCGACGCCTCCCGCTGAATGGATTTCAACGATGGAGTGATGGTGTTCTGCGATGGGCGTCCATTTCCACAACCCGGAGTTCTTTCCGACTTGGGAGTGAGCTTGCGTGCAAAGCAAACCGACGCAAAGAAAGGCAAAAGCTCCGAACGCTTTTTGCCGATGTGATCCTGAAACCTGACTCATGCTACTGCCTCCGGCAGAGCGAACAGGTCCTGTTCGTTCGAGTGATCTCGTTGATCGTTTTTCGATTTGGCAGGCCCGCCCGCCGTGAATTGTCATCCGTGAAAATTCAAAATTTCTTTTGTGTATACAGAAGAATCGGCAGTTTTAATAGTGAAGTTTAGCGCCATGCACGATTGCGGGTTATACAACCATTGGACATTAAATCATGCGCGTTGAGAGCCCTGTAGTGTGTGTTCAGCCACCGTTATCGATGTCTCCCGGCCACACAGCGGGAGATTTGCTATCACGATACTCTGTCGCCAAGGTCTTCAAATCAACTTTTGCTTGCGAACGGTGTCGAGCTGCTACCAATTCGAAAAGGCGATTGGTCTCAATTTTTCTTAGTTCCGTCGCAGCTTGTTCGAAAGTTATGGTTCCGGGAGTGATTTCAATGCATCGGATCAGATGCGTCCCAAATTTTGACGTATGCGGCTGAGAAATCTGTTCCGGCTTGAGCATGAACGCAGCTTGCGTGAATCGGCGCGGCATCGGTCCTGAATACTGAATCCATCCGAGATCTCCTGCGTTTTTCGCTGACGCAGCCTGCGAGTGTTCTTTGACGGCGGCTTCCCAATCAATGCTCTTGTCTACAAGCTGTTTCCGAACGCGCAATGCTTTCGTTTGTGTTGCTTCGTCACTTTGTTTCCAGAGGATCTGCGCGACATGATACTTCGTTCCGTCAAAGTACTTTCGCTTTTCGTCAAACTGCTTTTTGAGATGGGCGATCGTCACGTATTTCGATGCGTACTTCTTCCATGAAGTTTGCCATTCGATTTCACGCCGCAATTCGAATTCCGACAATTGCACTTTGGCAAGGAAGTCTTCGATCTTCTGTTCCGTCAACTGGAGACGCGCCGACAGTTGTTCCAGCTTGACGTTGATTTCCTCTTCGCTGGTCTTAAACGATCCAGAACGCAGATGTTGCAAGACGATTTCACGTTTGACGCAATGTTCGATTCCGATTTGAACGACTGAGTCATCACGTTGCGATCGGTCTGAAAGTTCCGGGAGGTCGCGAAACGATCGATCAAGTAAGCGGTGGACAACGTCCAGCGAAATCGGCGATCCATTGACAGTTGCAGCAACCGGCGACGTTTGAGCAATGGCGGGAACAAAGAGTCCAAGCCATAAACCGGATGAACACAAAATGATGAGCCGAATACCAATCACGGAAGCGGAATGTCTTTCAGGGAAATGTCTGCCGGAACCGAAACGATTGCCCCGGGACTTTCGTAGAGCAAGCCGAATTTAAGCGGTTCGTCGACGAAGAAATACTGAATCTGAACGCCATCTTCGCCCATGTCGCCTCCTTGATGACCAATGGATGGTTCCTTCTTCCCGTCAGCACTAACTAGGTAGAGAGGGTTGTCATAGATCCACCCAAGATGCGATTCAAACTCTTCAGCTCCAGAGTCCATCGCGACTCGCACGTTGACCGCGTATAGGTCTTCATTTTGCTCGAATCCGAGATACTGAACCGTGATGCCAGCCTTGCTGATTTTTGGCTCCCCGTCGATTCCGCTAATCTCGTCGAACCTGAATTTTTCTCGCCGACCTGGAAGGACGCATTCCAGTCGGCCATCGATCGAGCCAATCTTTGTGATCTTCCGGTCAATATTCTCCAGCGTCAGCGACATTTCGATTTGGTTGATGCCTTGTTGTACGGTACCCGAAAGAACTTGGTCGCGATTTGAAACTTTCAACTCCTTTCCATCTTGGTCAACGATCTTGACTTTGCTCAGCGGCATGTCGATGGAGATTGGAGTCAGCCGCGGCTCCCATTGGATTTCCAAATCAACACGCGTGTAGTCGAGACCAGGCTTGAGCAAGTTTTTCGCCGAAGAGACGCTGGAAACTCGAATTCGAAAGATCCCTGATTCATCCAGCGGCGCTGGAGCGACATCAACTGCTTTGTCAATTTTTGTCGGATCAGCTGGTGGCTTTGGAACAACCGTAGTTTGTCCTAACACGCCACCGTAGATAGAAGACTCAAGTCCACCGCGATTCGTTAGGTCTGCCAAGGCCGTCCAAAACGACGCGTCTTTCATGTCGAGTTCGATTTCCTTGTTGAGGAATGCAGGATCATATCCTTCCGCGAGCGCGATCACGTTTCCGGTTTGCTTTTTGATTTGTGCAAAAGCACTCTTTAGCGACATCTTCCCAGATAGCGTAATTTTTGAAGGGGAAATTGCCTCTTCAATTGCAAGCTGCTCCAGCTTCTTTCGAACTCGAGTCAAACGTGTGTTCAGATCTTCTTCAAAATCTGCCGACGGATCTGAGATAAAGTCCAACGCTTCGGACCCTAGTTTAACGATCGCTTCTTCCGCTGCGTCGCGTTCCTCGAAACTCGCTGATTGAAGCTGCTGTTCGAGCTCGGCGACATCATCGGCGACGGCCATCTCTTCCGTTTGCCCCACAACGGACTCTTGAAGCAACACGTGCGCAAAAAGCGTTGCGACCGCCAGTAGTAGAAATTTTGTCGTAGCGGAGAGCATGAAATACCGGCGTTGATTGGGAATGATCTTCTTGGACAGGCGATGCGTTCGCGGCGCCAAAGCCATTGTTACTTCGGAGTCGCGGCTGTCGCATTGAGCCTGTGTTTTGCCATCGCGAGTTTGCGTCCAGAGTCCTCATAGCTGACGTCGTCCATGAAAGCCTGAATTAGAACCAGTCCTCGTCCGACTCCGTCACGGAAACTTTCTGGATTGGTAGCATCTGGAAGCTGAGACGTATCGAAGCCATCGCCCTCGTCTTGGATCACGAAATCGACTTTGTCGGACGTGATCAACGCATGAAAATGAACTTTGCGGTCTCGAAAATTGCTGTCATTGGCACGTGCTGCAATCGAGTTTCGCGACAGCACCGGGAACTCCTCCCTGGACATGGCCAAATTTCCGCGGAACATGGCGTTGGTCAAAGCATTCTCCAACGCAACGCCCAATTGGACTTGGCACCGCTGGCTAAGGATATCCTGAGAGCCAACGATTTCTTGGACCATGTCGATCAGAGGATCGATCAGCTCGATGTCGTTGTCCAGCGTGAATTCAAAATCGCTTCGCTTGGCACAGCTCATTAGCTTTCGATTTCTCGAATTCGACCGGCTGAGTGACAGCACATACATAACCGTCTCGTACAGGCTGTTTGCCAAATCAGATTTCGGAACGTAGCTGGCGGCACCGCTGGCAAGCGCTTGAGCCGCAATATTTTCGCTGCCGTGCGCCGTAATGAGGACCACCGGAAGTTCTGAGTACTTCTCATTGATTTCGTTGACCAAGTGCAAGCCATCGTATTCTGGCATTTGTAGGTCCGTGACCACCAAGTCAGGCAAGTGATTGGAGATCTGCGACAGAGCTTCAGGTACGTCCTTCGCGTAGGAAACATCCAATGTGGGATCGGTTTCCAAAAGGCCACCGGCTAAACGGCGATCAACAGCCGTATCATCGACGATTAAAATCTTTGGCATTTCTCTCTCCCAATTGTGATGCTGCGGCCCAAGTGACGCGTTGGACCCAAAATGTTTTTAACTGATTATTTGAACAAATGCCAGCAATTGTGGCCGAATACTGACACGGCTAGGTTCTGCTCAATGTTCGATTCGGGTCATTACATCCTCCTCGCTAGAAATCGTGAAAATCCTCACACGCCCTATTCTTTCGCTAGCCCAAATGAACAATGAGGTGCTACCTGAATTCGCGTTTTGGATCAAATTGGTCATCAAAAGTTTTGCAAAAGAAGGTATAAATGTGTTCGCCGTCATGTTGAACGAAAGTTTGAGATGAAACGTATTCTATCGAGACCAATTGCGCGTGTTGGCGACACTTGCGTAGATTGCGGTCTCAACAAATTTTTGTCGTGCTTTCCGATCGTGGTTCACTAGTCCAAGGCCATTCATGAGTTCAATGAGCAAAAACATTTTGGCACCGATCGAAGCGGTCTCAGGCGACGGGAATAACCGCGTTCGAGTCGAATTCTTGAGGTTCGGTTTGCCTTCAAAGTGGCTGCTGGCGTTACTCGCGGTGCCGATGTTGATTGCTTTGGGAATCTCTGCCTATCTGACTTACGTGTCGGTGACGGCATCAGAAATCGTAGGCTGCAGCGGAGGCGAGCTGTTTGACTGCTCGCACGTGATTTATAGTAAGTGGTCCAAATTGGCAGGCATTCCCGTAAGTGGGATGGCACTGTTGACCTACATCGGGATGGTTGTTGCGACAGCTGTTACTGCGTCCAAACGGTTTTCCATTTCAACCCGCCAGATGGCTTGGGTTGCAGTGACCGGTTTGGCGATCGCAGCGGCTATGGCAGCCCTGTATTTCATCTTCTTGCAAGTCGTCGTTTTGAAGCATCTTTGCCAATGGTGTTTGGGAGCTCATACGTGTGGATTGCTGATCACAGCGGTGATCTTGTGCACGAATCGAGTTGCAATGCCTCAGATGGTGCTGGTTTCCGGAATCGCAGCCGCTGGCCTTGCGGTAATGATCGGAGTTCAGGTGAACGCCGAAGAGCCACCGAAATTCGTGATCACTGAGTACGTTGAAGAAGATGACACGTCGGACGAGGCCTTAGCCGACAACGGAACGTTTGCGAGTGCTCCCGAAGATTTCGAGGGAGCTCCAACGGACGACGATTCGATGATGATGGCTCCGACCGATGATGAGCTGTTTTCTCCTCCAGAAGACGATGAAGATCTTTTCGAGCCGCCATCAGAAGATATAGACGATGAAGATGAGTTGGAGGACGACGGGACAGCAACTGCTGTGTCGCTGAATCATGCAGTTGATATTGGCAGCGAGCTTCTCCTTGGCCTGTTGGCGGTTCGGTATCCTCATCATGTTGCTTTGATGTTACAGGAACCTGCGCGGCAAGGAGAGCAAGCCAAAAATCAGGATCCGAAAACTTCTCAAAACAAAGACGCTTCGAAAAACAAAGACGCTTCGAAAAAGAAAACCGCCAAGAAGAAAAAGACGCCTCGCATTGTCGAGTTCATGGGATTGAAGCTCGATGCAAACAAATGGCCGATCGATGGTAAGCCTACCGCCAAGCATGTGTTCGTCGAGATGTTTGACTACACTTGCCCACACTGTCGTACGACCAGCCAAGCGATTTTCAAAGTGAAAGCCGAAATGGGAGACGAACTCGCCGTCGTTGTTTTGCCAGTGCCAATGAAAATGGCCTGCAACGGAGCGGTCACGGTCGACCACGAGGTTCACAGGGAAGCTTGTGAACTTTCGGAGCTGGGTGTCGCCGTATGGCGGTGTAACAGGGCGAAGTTTTCTGAGTTCCACAAATGGATGTTTGAAGGCGACAAAGCACCGAACTTCCATACAGCACTTGGTAAAGCTTCCGAATTGGTCGGCAAACAGCGGATTGAAAAAGAGCTCTCGAAGAAGACCTCGAAAGCTTACGTCCAGCAACACGTCGCTATGTACAAGAAACTCAACGGCGGCGCGGTCCCGAAACTTCTATTTCCGAAACGTTCCGTTCAGGGTGAATTCACGGCGGTCGATGCACTGAAGAACCTGATCAAACAGGACGCGAAGCAATAAGCCCCTTTTCGTTGGCTCCAGTTCGCTAATAATGGACTCCTGGTTTTGACAGGTTCCTCATTTGCGAGCAAACATGAATTTCCTTCTTCGCCTCTCTCTTTCGACCGTCGTCGCACTTACGAGTACCGCCACTGTGGCTGCTCAAGATGAGCCCGATGGCAGTTTGGATACGACGGCTTTCAATCGTGAC
>CAZORS010000041.1:9193-30653 GCA_964582025.1 uncultured Pirellulaceae bacterium
GGCTGCTCAAGATGAGCCCGATGGCAGTTTGGATACGACGGCTTTCAATCGTGACCGATTTTCCATTGCTTCATTAGCAAAATAAGATCGTTCGTCCTCAAGACGATCTTTTCGAACACGTTAATGGTACTTGGCTGAAGAACACGCCGATCCCTCCGGACAAAACGGATTACGGATCGTTCACCAAGTTGGCGGATCTGTCCGAGAGTCGCTTAAAGGCTATCGTTGAGGAGCTCGCCGCTGACACTTATGAAAAGGGTAGCGACGAACAGAAAGTCGGTGACTTCTTCAAAGCGTTCATGAATGTTGAACGCACCAATGAACTTGGACCAGCACCGATTGAGGAAGAGCTGGCAAAGATCGACGCTCTAGAGACGAAAGAAGATTTGTATCGTCACTTTGGGACGTTGGATCAGATGGGGATTGCTTCACCGTTTGGTGCTTATGTATCCCAAGACGCCAAAGTCTCGACACAGTACATTGTGCATCTTGTACAAAACGGAACGACGCTTCCAAACCGTGATTACTACCTCGTCCGTCACGAAGAAAAGAACATTGCTGCCCGTGCGGCATTCCTCGACTACGCTGACAAATTGATGCAATTGGCCGGAACGGATGGCGACGCAGAAGAGATTCTTGCCTTCGAGACTCGATTGGCCGACGCGTCGTGGAGCAACATCACGCTTCGCGATGCAGAGAAGCGATACAACAAGTTCAAGACCTCTGAACTTTCGACGCTGGCTCCGGGAGTCGACTTTGACGCGATGTTCAAAGCTGCTGGAATTGCTCCGGGCGAAGAAGTGATCGTCAATACGCCAAGCTATTTCGAAAAGCTGGACGAAATCTTGAAGCAAACTTCACTCGATACGCTTAAGGCCTACACGAAGTTTCATCTTATCGATCGATTCGCGCCGCTTCTTTCTGATGAGTTTGTGATCGCCCATTTCAATCTCTATCGCAAGCAACTCGGCGGCGTAGACGAGCAACGTCCTCGATGGAAGCGAGCGATTTCTGCAATTTCCGGTGGTCGAGGTTTCGGAGCGTTGGGCGAAGTCGTTGGGAAAATTTACGTTCAGCGACACTTTAAACCCGAAGCGAAAGAAAAGATGGATCGTCTGGTCAAGAATCTTTTGAAAGCATTCGGAACCAGCATCGATGGGTTGGCTTGGATGTCTGACGAAACGAAAGCCAAAGCGAAAATCAAACTCAGTAAGATTCGCACCAAGATTGGCTATCCAACCAAGTGGCGTGATTACTCGGCCCTGACAGTTGAGCCTGACGATCTGGTGGGCAACATGATCCGTTCATCTAAAGTTGAACATGATCGTTCGGTTAGCAAACTTGGAAAACCAATCGACCGTGAAGAGTGGGGCATGACGCCGCAAACCGTGAACGCCTATTACAATCCGACCAAAAATGAAATCGTATTCCCGGCTGCTATCCTGCAAGCTCCGTTCTTTTCCGCCGACACAGCAATTCCGCTGAACTACGGTGGGATCGGCGCAGTGATTGGACACGAAATCAGCCACGCGTTTGATGACCAAGGCAGTCGCTACGATGGGGATGGAAACCTGAATAATTGGTGGACGGACGAAGATCGTGAAGCTTTCGAAAAACTCACGACACAACTGGTTGCACAGTACGACGGCTATGAGCCGCTGCCTGGGAAATTCGTCAAAGGCAAGTTTACTCTTGGCGAGAATATCGCTGACTTGTCAGGCCTTGAGATTTCGCATCGAGCGATGTCATTCGAACTCGAAGGCCAAGATCCGATCGAAGTTGCTGGCTGGAATCAGGATCAGCTATTCTTCGTCGGCTGGTCGCGAGTTTGGGCTCGCAAGTATCGCGATGCCGAAATGATGAAGCGGCTTCTAACGGATCCACACTCTCCATCGGCGTATCGTGCAAACGGTCCGGTTACCAATATCGATGCCTTCTACAAAGCCTTTGATTTGAAGCCGGGCGATCGTTTATACAAAGAAGAAAACGCGCGTATCAAAATTTGGTAGTCGCTGACGTTTCTTTGGGTGCCATGCTTTGCAGTATGGCACCCATTTTTTTTGGAGCTTGCAGACCCTGAGCTATTCTTCGATTTGGTAGTCGACCGGCGAGACTTTATCCAAGCGGAACTCTTTTCGACTGAGGGCAACGTAATGATGGCCAATTGAGATCTGTTCGCCCTCCCAGACGCGATTGCCTTCTTCGTCCAATCGGGCATTCATCGTCGCTTTTTTTCCGCTATGACAGATCGTTTTGATCTCCCCAAGTTCATCTGCCCAAGCCAGCAGATACTTACTTCCTTCAAATGGTTCACCTTTGAAGTCCGTTCTGAGTCCGTAACAGAGTACGGGCACACCTAGCTGATCTGCAACGAGAGAAACCTGCAGGACCTGTTTTGCTGACATGAATTGCGATTCGTCGACAAATACGCAACCAATCTTTGAATCTTTCTGACGCTTCGCGACGTCTGCGAACAGGTCAAAATCTTTCCCGAACGGAATTGCTTCCCGCGTCAATCCAAGCCGCGAAGAGATTGTTCCTGATCCATCACGGTCATCGATGACCGGCGTGTAAAGCAGCACGTTCATGCCGCGTTCTTCGTAGTTGTGTGCGGCTTGGAGCAGCGTCGTGCTTTTGCCGGCGTTCATGGCCGCATAGTAGAAGTAGAGTTTCGCCATCGGATCGAATCTTGAGGAGTGTTTGTTTCGACTATTAGAACATGGTCGGCCGAAATCATAACCCGACGCGTGAGGGAGGAATCTGGTGGCACCTCGCTTACGCTTTTGAGATTGCACGTTGCTTTAGCCCGGAGGGCGACATAGCCATTGCCGGTGTCGTCAGGCACCGGATATTGTGCCAATTCAATATTCAAAGCCCGGAGGGCGACACAGTTTCTGGCAGCACCAATTCTGTGTCGCCCGCTGGGCTGTTCGTGAATGAGGCATCGTTATCCGGTGCCTTACGACACCGGCAGGGGCTGTGTCGCCCGCTGGGCTGAAACACTGCAACTTCAAAACCACGCTTCGGGTTGTGATTGATTATCTACAGGCCCGAAAACCAAACTCGAACAAAATCAGCGATCATTTTTACGTCGCCTGGATTTTTGATGAACAGATGATCCGATTCTCTGGGCGTCACCAGCAGCGTCTCTCCGCCACTCCAATCGAGCAAACGGTGGGCATGTTCGAGAGCCACGGTTTGATCGGCTTTCGAATGGAAAATTAGATGCGGCAAGTTGAGCTGCTTGATACGGGTTGGCAAATCGAAGTTCTGCAGCACGTCAAGCATCTGCTGCTTCACGTGATGAGCCATCCCTCCGATCACAACGTCCCCTGCCCCTTCGGCTCCAATCTCAGGATTCAACCGAAGCAACGTTTGCACCAAATGAGTCGTGTCCGACGGCGCGGCGAGCGTGACAAGTGCTCGAGCCGATTCGAACTCGGGAGCGATTGACATCATTGCAGCACCGCCAAGCGAATGCCCAATCAGTATTTCAGGAGCCTTGATTTCATCAGTCATGAACGCAATAGCTGCGCGAATGTCGTCCAAATTCGTCAGGAAATTTGTGTCGGCAAAAGAGCCTTTGCTTCCCCCAAGCCCACGGAAGTCAAAACGAAGCACTGCGATTCCGTGTCCAGATAGGAAGCGACTGATGCGAGCGATGGCTTTGATGTCTTTGGTGCAAGTGAAGCAATGAGCGAACACCGCGGTCGCGATTGGTGTTTCATCTGGCAAGTCGAAAATTCCGGCCAGCGTTACGGGAGACCCGCCTGCGGAAGTTGAATCAAAATTTACGCGCCGAACGGGCATGGTCGATCAATCAGCAGAGTTTCAAACAGGTTTCGGGATGCGATTGGCAGCGTCGACGTCAAAACTTCTCCAGCTTTCACGCCTGCCGATAAGCCGCAGGACTTTGCCAAATGCTCAACGCGTTCAAACACTTCCTGCTTTTCCGGGGGAAACTGAGTCTTATAACATCGGATCGATGCCATCTTGAGTTCAAACGTTTCACTGATGTCGTGCACGATCTGTTTTGGCTCCAAACCGGTAAAGTCACCAGAATAAAGCAGCGAGTAATAGAGCTGACGTTTGATGCGATGCACGGGCAAACCATCAAAATACTGATCCCATTTTGTGAGCCTACTGTAAAAGATCGCGGCGTCGGTGATTTGCATGGCTTGCCAATGATCTGGAGACGCGAGCGGCGTTTTGCAGCCAATGCTCAGCACCAGTTTGGGGCGATAGATACGAAACTGTTTCGCCAATTCGACTCGTGCCTCAAACGAATCGAACAGTCTACGATTGGGCAATTCCAGAATGATGCGTTTAGCCACGCCCAGAGTTTCGGCGGCGGCATTGGCTTCAGCGACGCGGATTGCGGGATCATCGCAGAGAGGCGTTGGCTCACCATCGGTCAGATCGACAATTCCGACTTTCAGTCCTTGTTGAGCGAGCTTTGCCAACGTGCCACCACATCCAATTTCAACGTCGTCGGGGTGGGCTCCGACGGCGATAACATCAAGTTGCTCTTCGTTCATGCTTTGCTCAAAGTAGCTTGGGTTGGTTGGCTTGAGCCGTATTAGGGCTAGCCACTGTTAGTGTTGGTTCAACCGTGGCAAGCACCAAAAAGGCTCATCCTAAAATTGAATTGGAACAAAACACTAGCCTGTGATCCTCATGTCTCAGGCTGAAAGCCCATGCCACCTTTTCACGCCTTCGGGCCGGCGGCTAGCACTTCGGCACCAACACCATTCTCATAGTTTTTGAAGTTCTCGCAGAACAATCCCGCCAATTTCTTCGCTGCTTCGTCGTAAGCATTCTTGTCCGCCCAAGTCTCTCGTGGCTGCAGCATTTGATCCGGAACGTTCGGGCACTTGGTCACAATGTCGAAGCCAAAGACTGAATCGGTGACCGTGGGAGCATTCTCCAAATCGCCTGTGTGAATGGCATCCATCACGGCACGCGTGTACGACAGCTTCATACGCGATCCGACGCCGTAGCCACCGCCGCTCCAACCGGTGTTCACCAGCCAAACGCGAGCATTGTATTTCTCGATCCGCTCCGCCAACAGTTCGGCATACTTGCCGGGATGCCACATCAAAAACGGTCCACCGAAACAAGGTGAGAAAGTTGCTTCTGGTTCATCGATGCCCATTTCTGTTCCCGCCACCTTCGCCGTGTAGCCACTGATGAAGTGATACATCGCATGGGCGGCCGATAATCGACTGACCGGTGGCATCACACCGAATGCGTCGCACGTCAAAAAGATCACATCAGCCGGGTGTCCCGCCACGCAAGGAATACTCGCGTTTTGAATGAACTCAATTGGATACGCACCGCGCGTGTTCTGGGTGATCGAATCGTCACTAAAGTCAACGCTATGATCGTCCTTGTTGTAAACCACATTCTCAAGCACCGCACCAAACCGAAGCGCTTGAAAGATCTCCGGTTCAGCATCTGGAGTCAAGTCGATCGCTTTCGCGTAACAGCCACCTTCGATGTTGAAAATTCCATTGTCAGTCCAACAGTGTTCGTCATCGCCAACCAACAACCGCTTTGGATCCGCCGACAGCGTTGTCTTTCCCGTTCCAGAAAGTCCAAACAAAACCGAAGAAGTCCCCGTCTCACGATCAGCCGTTGCTGAACAATGCATCGACAGTACACCTTTCTTCGGCATGAAGTAGTTCATCATCGTGAACACTCCCTTTTTCATCTCGCCAGCATACTCGGTCCCCAAGATAACCATCTCTCCGGGATGAAGACTCACATCGATGCTAGTCTTGGAAGTCATCCCGGTCGTGTGTCGGTTGGCTGGAAACTTCCCCGCATTGTAGATCACAAAATCTGGCTCGCCGAAAGTTTTAAGTTCTTCACGCGTTGGACGAATCAGCATCGTGTGCATAAAAAGTGCATGATAGGGTCGAGTGCAAATGACTCGAACTTTGGCGCGGTACTCTGGATCCCAACCAGCGTATGCATCCACAATGTACAGATGATTCCGAGTATTGAGATAGTCAATTGCACGCTCGCGATTGACTTGGAAAACGTTGTCATCAATATCGATGTTGACCGGACCCCACCAAATATCATCTTCGGAGTCCTTGTGGCGGACAACTCGTTTGTCCGTAGGCGAACGTCCAGTCTTGGAACCGGAATACGAAATCAGGGCTCCCGAATTCGCGATGACGGTGCCTTTATCAAGAAGAATGGCTTCTTGGTAAAGAGTTGCTGGCGAAAGGTTGCGTCGAACATCTTCGACTTGGATGCCATATTGATCGAGGTCCAGCATAGGGCGCCTTCTCAGTTTGGTGGTCTTTGCATTCATAAGCTCGAAATTGCCATCAAGCCCTTTATTTCTTGCTACGGTTTTACAATGAATCCTCGGAAAGTTCACCGGGGCAGCCGATCGATACAACCGGAAAAACAATTATCCGCACCGCGACCCATGCATGACGGCAACAACCTGTCGTTTTGGCTAAATCGAAGGGGTTGAGGTCAATTCCGAAGCCCTGCGACTGCGATATCCATTCTGAATACGCAGGAGACTAACCAGACGGAGTTGTCATGGCGCGGTATGGATTAATTTGTTTGGCTTTGGGCCTTTTCGTGATGGTGGCCGATGATTGTCAGGCTCAGATGCGAATCGGACATCAATTGGTGCAACGACCGTTTCGAGCTTTGGGGCACGGCAGCGGTCCCGGAATTCATCACTGCAACCCGGGCCCCGACGTTAGCTACTACAATCCGTGGTCGCACAAGAATTCCTTTTTGATTTCTCGATCTCCCGAGTACCTGAATCGTTTCGGGCATGAAGCACAGCGATCGCCGATGAGCCTGCTCTACTCTTCCGGTTCCGCATACTCGCACCAACCAAATCCGACTAACAGCCTCCAAAGCTCTGCCGTGCCGATAACAGCTGACTTCGTGCCGAGCACACCAAAACCTGCTGACACCGATACTGATACCGAAAAAGTCGAAGATCGGTTTGACGAAGAGGTCGACAAGATGGAAGATGCTGGCGGTTTTGACTCCCTAGAAGAAGAGGCTGGCGACTCGCAGGATTCACCTTCGAACAATGACGATAGCCAAGGAGCGGCTTCGGACCAAGACGGGACGACCGCTTCCGCAGGAGCATCACTGCTTCATCCAGGAGGTGTTTTCCTTCCTGTTAGCCAACCTGTTTTCGGAAACGGCAAATAGAAGTCGTAACAAGCAATAAGCCACACGATGTCATCGACAGCGTGTGGCTTTTTCTACGCCTTTGTCCAGAGTCGCATTCGTCGCGGACTAAACCAACTGGCTCCGCACTGCCCAGACAGCTGCTTGAGTGCGATCATTGACGTTGAGTTTTCGAAGGATGTTTTGAACATGCTCCTTCACGGTCTCAACACTAATCCCAAGAGACTTCCCAACTTCGCGGTTGCTTAGTCCCATCGACACGTGTCGTAAAACTTGCATTTCACGATTCGTCAGGTCCGCATGAGGCGAACTCGAATTGTTTCGCATTCGAGTACGAACATTGTTCAGGAGACTTCCCGCGGGCGTTGGTTCTCCAGCGACGGCAAGTTTGATCGCTTTACACAGTTCATCAATCGAAGACGACTTTAGAATGTAGTCGTGACAGCCCAAGGCCGCGGCCCGGGCGATATGCGTCGCGTCTGGATATCCCGAGAAAACAACTACCGGTGGTCGATCGGCGAGATTCTGAAACTTTTCGAGCGATCGCAAGGCGTCCTTCTTCCCCAACCGCGATTCCATCACTAGCACGTCCGGTCGGCACTCTTCGACGACTCTGACAAGCGATTCAGGTGTGGTCGGATTTCCGACGATCTTGGCACCGAGCAAATCCAAATGGGTTCGAAAACCGTCGACCACAATTGGATGATCGTCTGCGATAACAATTGTTAACGTCATGTTAATTACAAAGCCATCGTTCAGACGGCATACCGTTATGGAGTGGAAGCAAAAATGCGGTCAACAGTCGTGCTCACTCATTCAATGAATTGACCAGTGATCTCCGAAATTGGCAGTGTCAAATGTGAAATTCCAGCTTTTTTCTGGCCCAATTTTCGAATTTGCACGGGGAAGCCAAATCTACGACCTATCTACATACTGAGCGTTGCGTTTTGTCAACAATCTGAAGAACGAAATTCATCAATATGAAATTTTTCACATTGAAATTTGCTTCAAATTGCGACCGAAATGCAGCTGCCCAACTGACGTTAACTGCAATTATAGAGACCAATTAACATGGCAAACTCAACTCCAAAGCCAACTCGACTGCTCCTTGTTGATGATGATCAACATTTGCTTCAATCCATGGGGCAATGGCTCGATTCACAGGGCTTTGCGATCCAAATGGCATCTAACATTGCGGAAGCCAAAGACCGACTTGCAAATTCGGCTTTTGATGTTGCCCTGATCGATATACGGCTCGGCAACGAGGACGGTTTCGAGCTGCTCGAGTACTGTAAAAATAGCCTTCCGCAGTTGGTTTGCATGCTGATGACAGGCTACGCAACGGTTGATACCGGCATTGAAGCAGCAAGAAATGGTGCATCAGACTTGCTGACCAAACCCTTGATCGATGACGAATTGCTGATGGCAATCGATAAAGCGATGTCGCAGCGAAAGGTCATCGAAGAGAACAAGAACCTGAAGGCTCAACTGGACAACAAGTTCGAAAAGTCAAACATTGTCGGTAGCGACTTGCGAATGCAAAAAATCTTCGACATGATCGACAACATTGCTGACACCAAAGCGACTGTCCTGATCACAGGCGAAAGCGGTACCGGAAAGTCTCTCATCGCTCGCGCGATTCACCAACGTTCAAATCGTAAGGACCGCCCGTTCGTGGAAGTCGCTTGTGGTGCGTTGCCTGAGAACCTCCTTGAGAGCGAATTGTTCGGTCATGTTGCTGGTTCTTTCACCGGAGCCACGTCGAACAAAGAAGGAAAATTCCAGCAGGCTGATGGTGGTACGATCTTCCTCGACGAAATCGGAACCGCATCACCTGGCTTGCAGGTCAAGCTATTGCGCGTCCTTCAAGAATTTGAATTCGAGCAAGTTGGCGGCACGAAGACGTTCCGAACCAACACACGCGTTGTTTTGGCAACCAATGAAGATCTGGAATTAGCGGTCGCTGAAAACCGATTCCGTCAGGACCTATTTTATCGAATCAACGTTATCAACTTGCTCCTGCCTTCATTGCGTGAGCGTCCAACGGACGTCCCGTCACTGGCAATGCACTTTTTAAAGAAAGTCTGCCGCGAAGAAGGTCGTGAGTTGGATGGCTTTGACAACCAAGCCATTCAAGCGATGCGTGGTTACAGTTGGCCTGGCAACGTCCGCGAACTTCAGAACATCGTCGAACGTGCTGTGTTGCTTGGCAAAGGACCGGA
Organism: uncultured Pirellulaceae bacterium; assembly: GCA_964582025.1. Lineage (GTDB taxonomy): Bacteria > Planctomycetota > Planctomycetia > Pirellulales > Pirellulaceae > Mariniblastus. The sequence goes on from CAZORS010000041.1 coordinate 18,595, forward strand.
GCTTGGTGTTCAGGACCTTCCGTCTCACATTGCAAACGTGAGTCCTTCCGCTCAGATCACAATCGCGCCTCCATCAGCCCGTCAAACGTTGAAGGAAGCTCTTGAAGGTCCAGAACGAATGATCATTTTACAATGCCTGCAAGAGAACAACTGGAATCGCAATGAGACAGCGGAACAGCTTGGCATCAATCGCACGACGCTGTACAAGAAAATGAAAAAGTTGGGTCTCGACACGCCTGAGTACGCTCAAGTGACGGAATAGTCGCAGCGAAAGGTTGCCGAACCCAGAAACGGAACCAACGGCAAAACATCCTACACGCGCTTGGCGATCATTCGATCGGATCGTGCTTCGGTGACGACAACATCCACCAGATCGTTGTCAGCGACTCCGTTAGCCGCGATCTCGACTTGACCGTAGCGACAGCTGGTTCCGACCGCAGCGTTTTGTTCAAAACCTTCGGATACTTTTTCGACCAGCAACTGAAGTTTCTCGCCTTGCAAACGCTGATAGTAGTCAGCTCGTAGTTCCGACTCCAGTTGTTTAACGATCGCACCGCGTTCGGACTTCACGCTTTTTGGAATCTGGTTGTCCATCTCAGCAGCCGGCGTCGTCCTTCGCGGGCTAAACGGGAACATGTGAATTTTTGAAAATCCAATCTGGCGACAGATGTCTAGGGAGTCCTCAAAGTCAGCTTCGGTTTCACCTGGAAAGCCAACGATCAGGTCCGTAGAAAACGCAGGCAAGTGCAACGCTTCCTTGACCACTTCGCAGCGATCGATGATGTGCTTGCGAGTCCAACGCCGCTTCATCGCGCGAAGAATTCGATCGGAACCACTCTGAACGCAGACGTGAAGATGAGGACAAACTTTTTCCGGGTATTGCTGCATTACCTGAATCAGCTCTCGCGTGACTTCGGTCGCCTCGATACTGGAAAGCCGCACGCGAAAGTCGCCCGGCAACCCACAGATCTGATGCACCAAATGAGACAAACGAGTCCATTCGTCTTTCGGCTTACCTTTATTGAAGTCGACGCCGTAATGACCAAGGTGAATTCCCGTCAGGATGACTTCTCGAAACCCGTTGTCGATTATCCGTTTGACTTCGTCCATCACTTCCGCCAGCGGACGACTTTCCATTCTGGGCCGAACCGTCGGAATGATGCAGTAGCTACATTTAAGCAAACATCCGTCTTGAACTTTCACATACGCCCGATGGCGACCATCAAGCCCCGAGATCCCGTTGGGAATATCGACGACACCGAATCGCCCGAGCAGATCCGGCATCTCACGCTTGTCGGTGATGACTTCTGACACTCCCGGCAACGCAGCGACGGCTTCGGGTTCACGAGTCGCATAACATCCCATCACCACGATTCGCGCGTCCGGATTTTCGCGATTCATTCGTCGAATGATTTGGCGGCTCTTTGAATCGCCTTCATTGGTGATCGTGCAAGTGTTGACGACGCAGAGATCCGCCGGCTGTTTGTCCTCAGCATCCGTATACCCAGCGCTCAACAGGCCCTCGCGGAGGAACTGAGTTTCGTATTGGTTGACTTTGCAACCGAGAGTTACTGTCTTGATCGTTGCCACTGAACGAGCCTTCACTAAGAGATTTTCGCGGCTCAAAGGATACTCGACCATCGATTTTCCAGCAAACGGATTCTCGTTCTTCTCGCCTAGCCAAAACTCAGCATATCCGCCTGATGCTGCACATGCCGCGAATGCACGTCGTTGTAGATGCTGACGATCATTTCACGAGTTTCCGATTCTGACGGGAATTGAGTAGAAAACTCTGACTCTTGATCGAGCGTTCCTTTGGCAGCATGAACCAGATGGCTGATTAGATCTGATGGACTTTCGTCACCAACGGCAAACCGGATCGTTGTGGCAGACATTCCCGCCTGAGCCAACGCTTCATCATCAAGTTCCGAATGCGTCGTCAATGAAGGACAGCTGACAATCGTGTTGGTCTGCCCAAGTGAAATCATGTGAGCGAAAGTCGGTGATAGAGCATCAAAAAATCGTTGGAACGCCTTTTTCGAAACATCGTTAACACTGATCGTAAACAAGGGAGCCGGTAGCCCAAGGTACATATACCGTTCTCGAAATTCGGAATTCATATCCTCTCCGACGGCACTGCACGTCACGTCGATGCTCGGATGCGCGTCCAAGAATTTGGCCAAGATAATCGTGTTGATGCACTTCCGTAGCATCCTAACGGTCAACGTTTTCATTCCCTGTAAAACTTCAAACGCCGCGTCCGCATTTAGGAACGCTCCTTTGACGTAGTACACATTCCAGAACATGGTTTGATCCCACGAGTGATCTTCGGTGACCATTCCTTTGGGCATGAACATGTTTTCATTGCGACCAATCACGCAACCCGCAATCGCGCCGCCAGATCCGCTCAGGTCTTTCGTGTACGAGTGGATCACATAGTCCGGACGTTCGTCGGCTTCTTCGCGAGCCAGCGAACGATAAAGCATGGGTGTTCCAACGGTCGCATCAAGCATCACGACAAGACCCTCGGCATGAGCTCGCTTACAGATCGTGGCAACGTTGACGATGTAGCCGTGCGGATTGCAAGGTGACTCAAGGTAAACGTAGATCTTGCGTCCTTTCGCTAAACGATCTGCATGCTTTTCTCGCGTCCGTTCAAGGCACTCGCTAAACTCATCTGCCGTGTAGCCGTCAAACATCTCGACCGCGATATCGAGGTTTCCAGGCTTCGCGTACCAGTCGTTGATCAACTGATAGGCTCCGCCGTAAATGTTGCGGCTGGTGATGATGATGTCGTCGCGACCGAGCACGTGCGACAGCGTCGAATCGATCGCCGCCATGCCGCTGTTGAAGTTCCACGCCAGATACTGGTCGGCGTAGGGTCCAGCTTCCAAGTCAACGACGTGGTTCGCCAAACAGATACTGGTCGGATTGAGCAATCGCGAGTAAATCTCCAGCATCAGCTCTTTGCCTTTGAACGCGTCCGCGATCCATTCTGCACAAGCGTAGATGTAAGTCGCCGTTCTGGAAATCACTGGCGTTGCACTGAAGATCGCCGTCACGTTATCAAACACCGCGTATGGGCCTTTCGCGGCCGATGTTTCTCCGGAATAGCCTAGCGATTGGTAAGACTTGCGAAACGGATTCTGCACCGTGTCGAGCATTTTCGCTAACTGAAACGATAGGAATTTCAGCGAGTTGAATCGGTTGATTTTGTCGGACTGCGGTAAGCTCGTGACTTCGGCCATGGTCGTTTGCCAGAGCCCATTGATATCCGATTGAGCTTCGTACATCCGCCGCACTACTTCGCTCAACGCCGTACCGTATTCGCTTTCAGGGTCGATGCCGAAGTGAGTCAGCTGTTCAGCAGTCAGATCCGCCGCACTTTCACCTTTCGTTGAAGTCCGGAGAGGAGACAACAAACGCATCGATTCAACTTTTTGGCTCATCTGACAATCATCCTCGCTTGGAAACGGAATTACAGTTTGCGATCACAATCTTTGACTTCAATGTATCCGCATCGCACCGCTTTCGGATAGCGGACGGGTGCAAAACACTGAACGTCGAATGCGGTCGATCATAATGAAACAAATTGATGCGTTTTGCCGCGAATCTGTGGGTTCTGGGGGCTCGCTAGCGAGACTCCTGTTTATCGCGCCGCAAATTTCTGCCATAGGCAAAGAATTAAAACGGCTCTTTAACAAGGATCTGCAATGCGACTTTCCTTTTCTGCGGCGATACTGATTGGCACTTTGGCACTTCCGTTGTTCGGGACTTCTGAAACGAGTGCTCAGCATTCGGCGTTGCCTAAGGGTGTCGAACACGTTGCCAGCCCGCTTGCCAATTGGCAACCAGAATATCAAGGCAATATTGCTGGTGAGGAAACTACGACCGTCGTTGTGGAAGTTCGTAGTGTTGCCGTTGATCTTGATTGTGACGTTCCACTGAAATCATTTTTCAAACGCGGTTCGTTCGAAGTCCACACGGGCTCCATGCCTGCGATTAACGCAGACACCAACGTTGGAGCAAGCCGCGTCAGCAATGCCGCCGCTCCGGCGGACTCAACAATAAAAATGGCGGCGGCCTGTGAATCAGTTCGCCGCGCGATGCCGGTGATGTTGGCGAAACTTGACGACGATGGAGTCGTAAAAATATCTGAAGCTCTGTCCAGTCAAACGGTCACCTCAGCGCCGACGGTTGTATGTTACTCCGGCCAAACGGCAACCATCAGCGACGTGAACCTTCGACCTTTCGTCGTCGGCGTTAAGCCAATCGTTGGCGATGTTGGCGTTGCTCACCAGCCGATCATCCAGACGATTGAAGATGGTTACATGTTTCAAGTAAACCCAGTGGTCAAAAACGGCAAGATCGATCTTAAAGCAAGCTTGGCTCATTCGAAGATTTCAAATGTCGAGACTTTTACTGTCTCTGGAAACGATGAGGCCGGAGTCAACGTGCAGATCCCTGAGCAAACGTTAAAGCAAGTTAGTCTGTCGGCTTCGCTGGAAAATGGCGAAACGCTGTTCATTGACCCAAGATTGCAGATTGAAGTCGAGGAAAAGCAAACGGGGAAAATACCGTTCAAGAAATCGAAGTCGGTCGACGTCAAGAAACAAGTTTACTTTTTACTTACCACTCGCATCGTCAATCAAGAATCCGAACTCGGCGCGAGGGTAGCTGACGCGAAGTAACTTTAATTGGTTGATTTTGGCTTACGGAGAGTTCGGAAAAGGACCACCAAAGCCCGTTCGCGAAACAGGAGAACTTGTGCGATAATCTCGCAATAGAGCTCCCGTCATCTTCCGACCACTTTTGAAATATGAATTCACCCGAAATGCCCGGCAGCGACACCGATCGCTACTGGAAGCAGTGCCTGAACGTTGTTTACATAATCCTCGGCATCTGGGCGTTTATTTCGCTGGGCTGCGGAGTCCTGTTTCGGGACTTCCTTGATAGTTCCATGCCCAGCGTTGGTAATGCTCCGTTTGGGTTCTGGATGGCCCAGCAAGGAGCCATTATCGGATTCCTGGTTCTGTTGTTCGTCTACATGATCCTGATGAATCGACTCGATCGTCGTCACGGCTTTGACAAGGACGAATCACAATGAGCCAAGATCTTTGGAACTATCTGTTCATCGGAGCCAGCTTCGGGCTCTACATTCTGATCGCGCTTCGAACTCGAGCTGCGACGACGAAAGAATACTACGTTGCTAGTGGAGGCGTTTCTCCATTTGCAAACGGTATGGCAACCGCCGCCGACTGGATGTCGGCCGCAACATTTATTTCGATGGCTGGGATCGTTGCCGCAAGTGGCTATGACGCGTCGCGATTTTTGATGGGTTGGACTGGCGGGTTTGTATTGCTGACGATTTTGATCGTGCCGTACTTGCGAAAGTTCAACAAGTTCACGGTCACTGACTTTCTGGGGGACCGTTTCTATTCGAATTTCGCACGCTTTGTCGGAGTCGTCTGTGCGGTCTTCATCTGCATGACTTACATCATGGGCCAGATGCGTGGTGTCGGGTTAGTGTTCTCAAATCTGTTCGGCGTCGAAATTTGGCTGGGAGTTCTCGTTGGAGCCGCCATCGTTTTCTTTTACGCGGGGCTCGGCGGCATGAAAGGGATTACTTACACACAAGTCGCTCAATATTGTGTGATGGTGTTTGCCTACACCATTCCCGCAGTCTTCATTTCGATTCTGCTGACAGAAAACATGATTCCTCAGCTGGGGCTGATCGGCAACTACACCAAAGAAGGTGCCGAAGCTTCTGTTCCGCTGTTGCAAAAATTGAATCAGCTCAACACCGACCTCGGTTTCGCCAGCTACACCGACGGCAGCCTAAAAACGATTGACATGTTCTGCATCACCGCCGCACTGATGTGTGGCACGGCTGGATTGCCTCACGTGATCGTGCGGTTCTTTACCGTGAAATCAGTGAAAGCCGTACGCAAGTCTGCTTGCTGGACATTGTTATTTATCGCCATCGTCTATCTAACGGCTCCCGCAATCGGAGCCTTTTCCAGAACGAATCTGATCACTGAAGTTAACGGAGTCCCCTACGAAGAAGCGCCTCAATGGATGAAGAACTGGGAAAGTCGCGGGTTGATCGCGTGGGCCGACAAGAATCAGGATGGAAAGATTCAATACTCAGGAGAAGGCCCAGTGTTTGAGTCAATTGCAGGCTGGTGTAAACGCAACGGCGGAACTCAACCTCCAGAGAATCTGGTCTTCAACAAGAAACCGCTCTACGTCGGCGTACACCGGTTGGAGAGCGGCGCGAGAGAGCTTAAGAACGAACTTGCGGATAACGGCAACGAATTTTACTACGAGAAAGACATCCTTGTGATGGCGAATCCGGAAATGGCTAGTCTCCCGAAATGGGTTGTCGCTCTGGTGATGGCAGGCTGCGTGGCAGCGGCACTTTCGACGGCAGCTGGATTATTGCTTGTGCTTTCAACTTCAATTTCGCATGACTTGCTGAAGAAGATCGTCAGTCCCAATATGAGTGACAAACAAGAGGTCCTTTCGGCTCGAGTTGCTTCGTTTTCATTTTTGGCGATTGCCGCGTACTTTGGAATCAATCCGCCGTCAGAGTTTGTGGCTAAGACAGTTGCGTTCGCATTCGGTCTTGCGGCTTCATCGTTCTTTCCAACGATTTTGATGGGCATTTTCTCGAAGCGAATCAATCGCGAAGGAGCAATCGCGGGCATGATCGTCGGCATTGGTTTGACTCTAGGTTACATCATCTATTTTCAATTCATGGTTGATCACAAAAACTACTTGTTCGGTATATCACCCGAAGGAATTGGTTTCATCGGCATGCTGGTGAACTTCGCCGTCGCAACAATTGTCTCGATGGTGACTCCTCCGCCACCGCAAGAGATTGTCGATATGGTGGAAAGCATCCGCACGCCGCAAGATGCTGGAAGTGCAACGCACTAACCCGTAGCACGGTGGTCTCCACCGTGATTGTTTAGCGGCAAGCCGTAGGCGACTGCGGCTTCCGAACTACCAAATTAGTGCCTGCGGCTTGCCGTTGAACGAAGAAGAAAGACAACCGGAGAATCACTTGACCAAAAAGCAAACCGTCGACGTCCAACTCGGAGATCGCAGCTACGAGATCCACATTGGTTCTGACTTGATCGAGCAACTCGGTTCGCTGTGCGCTCCGTTTGTCGCAGACCGCCACGTGATCATTGTCAGCGATTCCAAAGTCGCTCCTCTGTATTTGTCGAAGGTAGAATTCGCACTCGAAACAGTCTCAGCACGAATCAACTCGATCGTTGTGCCCGAAGGTGAGCAATCTAAAAACTTGTCACAGTGTGATCAGCTTTGGCAGCAAATGATTGAAATGCCTTCCGATCGAAAGTCGATCGTCTTCGCACTCGGCGGAGGAGTCGTTGGAGACCTTGCGGGATTCGTCGCAGCGGGATTCGCTCGCGGGATCGACTTCATTCAGATGCCCACTTCGCTATTGGCTCAAGTCGACTCAAGTGTCGGCGGGAAAACAGGAGTCAATCTTCCTCAAGCAAAAAACATGGTGGGTGCTTTCTGGCAACCGAAGACGGTCATCATCGACATCGACGTTTTGGAAACGCTCGACGATCGCAACTATCGTGCAGGACTCGCCGAAGTCATCAAGTACGGCCTGATCATGGATGCGGATCTGTTCGCTCGTATCGAATCCAACATCGATTCGATCCTGAATCGCGAACCAGCGATCGTAACGGAACTGATCCAGCGCTGTTGTCATTGTAAAGCCGATGTCGTTCGTGAAGACGAAACGGAAACATCCGGTCGTCGAGCGATTTTGAACTACGGCCACACGATCGGTCACGCCATCGAAGCGGTCTATGGATACGGCGAATACCTCCACGGAGAAGCCATTTCCATCGGCATGGTTGCCGAAGCGGAACTCGCGAAACAGCTCGGCATGGTCGATGAAGATTTTTGCGACCGACAACGAACCGTTTTCCAATCAGCGGGGCTGCCCGTGACTTGCCCGACCGGAAAAGAAGTTGAATTGATCGCAGCGATGACTCGAGACAAAAAAGTCGCCTCTGGAAAACTCAGCATGATCCTACCGACCAAGCTCGGAGACGTGAAAGCAGTTCCTTCACCGAAACCGGATGCGATCGAAGCCGCACTTCGAGCCTGTTCTTAATCGGAGTTTCGAATGTTGAAGTGGATCGCAATTTCGCTGCTGGCCATCGCATTTGGGCTCTGGCTCATCTTCATGATCGCCTTGATGTGGATGCTGTCCTCCGCTCCGAATGCAAAACCCGCTGACCAATGGCAATCCGAATCGTGGATGCAATCTGACGATTCGCTTCCAACAAAAATTCCCAGCCGCGTTCTTGCGATGACGGACTTACCCTTGCTCGAACCGACGCCGACTGCCGACGACGTCCTGGCGGCCAATCAGAAAAGCAGACTCGCGGGATGTGATGCGGCAGTGCTCACGTTCTCTTGGCCGAGCCTTGAACAGTCGCCGGGCCAGTTTTCGTTTGATAAATTGAAACGGAGCGTCGAACTCAATTCAGGAAGGGTTCTGTTTCTTGGAATTCAAGTCGTCAACACGACGACCAAGGAACTTCCAGTCGACTTGCAGGACAAGCCGCTGAATTCTCCTGAGGTCATTGATCGATTCTGCGAGTTGCTGGATGCGTTGGAGCCGTTATTGAAAAATCGGATCCGGTTCCTTTCGATTGGTAACGAAACCGACGTGTACCTCGACGCTAACCCTAGCGAAAACAACACGTTCAAAACATTCCTAACGAAGGCTCGCGAGCATGCGAAAACGCTTTCGCGAAATGTGCTTGTTGGCACGACACTAACTGATGCGGGTGCCGTCCGACCAGACTGTCGCAAGCTGGTGGCGTCGATGGATGCCCACTTCCTGACGTACTACCACGGTCAGCATGGATTAGAAGGGACATTCAAAGATCCGACATCAACCAAGGCTGACTTGATCTCACTTGCAGCCCAACTCAATACGCGTCCGATCGTGTTTCAGGAAATCGGCTTCCCTGCTCACCCGTCACTCGGATCAGCGGAAAAACAAGCCGTTTTCGTGGATCAAGTATTCGACGCGTGGGACGAACTTGGAGATCGAGTTCCGATGATCAACTACTTCATGATGAACGACTTCCCGGCGGCTTTCGTTCAAGAGCAAGTTTCTTACTACGGTGCCGATGACGAATCCGAGGCGTTGGCAAATTTCATCGGTTCACTTGGGTTGAATGATTCTGATGGAACGGCGAGGCCAGCATGGGAAATTTTTGTGAGTCGGGGCCAGGAGCCTCGATAACAAGTCACTCAAATCGACGACTTGATGGAAGAGCTTGGCTAGGCAAACTTTGCGGACTGAATTTAACGCTGGAAGTTCGCTTCACAAAATGCGATACTCTGGCATGTCAGATATCGTTCCAAATCAATTTGTTGCCGAAACTCCGGATGAATATTCTGCCGATTCTGCTCGGCGAAATTTTGCACTGCGAAATGCGGCCTTACGATTGCAAATGGTTCAGGGAATTGGACCAAGGATATACGGCGAACTTGTCGATCGATTCGGTTCCGCAGAAGCAGTCCTTTCCGCTAGTCCAAGCGACATTCGCAGTATCCCAGGAGTTGGTGCTAAGCTAAGTAACAATATCGCTCTCGCGTCCGACATCGACATCGAACCACTGCTCGATTGTTGCCAAGGGCATGGAATTACGATTTTGCAACGTGGCGCCGAAGGTTACTCGAAACGCCTGGAGGAGATTTACGATCCGCCCGCCATTCTTTTCGGCAAAGGAACAGTACTGCCGTGTGACGAACTCGCCATCGCCATCGTTGGAACACGGCACGCATCCGCCTACGGCATCAAAGTCGCTGACCAACTTGCGCGTGGACTGGCGTTGGCTGGACTAACGATCGTCTCTGGATTGGCTCGCGGGATCGACGCAGCGGCACACAGAGGAGCACTCGCTGTTGGCGGTCGCACGATCGCTGTTCTCGGTGGTGGACTTTTGAAAATGTATCCGCCAGAACATCAATCGCTCGCCGACGAAGTTTCCCAATCAGGAGCCGTGCTTTCGGAATCACTTCCCCAACAGGCTCCAAAGAGCGGATCGTTTCCACGACGCAATCGAATCGTAACAGGACTGTCCCTGGGCGTCATCGTCGTTGAAGCCGCCGACCGCAGTGGAGCGCTTATTTCTGCACGGCTGGCCAATGAGCAGGGTCGCGAAGTCTTCTCCGTTCCTGGACGAATGACGGATCGCATGTCCAAGGGAACTAACGCACTGATTCGCGACGGCGCAACGATGGTGCAAAGCGTCGACGATGTTTTGGAGCAACTGGGTCCGATGCCGTCAGCTGCGAAAATTGAGACCTCTTCTGGCGAGTCACTAACGATCCGTTCGCCTGCCGAGCTAAAACTGAACGAACAAGAGACTTTGGTGCTGCAACTGGTATCCGAAGACGCGACAGAAATCGACTGGCTGATCCAGCATAGCGAATTGCCGGCAGCTCGAGTCCTTTCGACGGTTAGCGTTTTGGAAATGAGACGGTTAGTCCGAAGAGTTAGCGGTACGGCGATCGTCAGAATTTAGGGAATCGTTCGAGATGCAATTTATCAACCACGGAAAACACGAAAGGCACGGAAGCTTCGCCGACGCATGCGATTCCGTGTTTTCCGTTTCTTCCGTGGTTCGATTGTTGGTCAGCAACCTACTCCTTGCGTTGTTTCTCTTTTTCCACGCTGTAGCGATATCGGCACAGGAGAATTCTCCACGCGAACGGTTTAAACACGAAAAACACGGCGCCATCGTCTTCGCATCTGGTGACGGCTACGAACTCAAGTGCGACATTTACCAGCCGAAATCCGATGAACCTCGGCCGATCATGTTGGCCATTCATGGGGGAGCTTGGACGACGGGGACCAAGTTTGCGATGTTTCGCCACGCCAGAATTCTGGCAAACCGAGGCTACGTTGTGATGGCCATCAACTATCGCCTTGCCCCCGATCATAAATGGCCGGCTCAGATCCACGACTGCAAACATGCCGTGCGTTGGATTCGCGAGCATGCAGATAAATATAACGCCGACCCAGATCGTGTTTATGCATTCGGCTATTCGGCCGGTGGACATCTGGCGTCGATGTTGGCCACGACCGACAAAGACGACGGGCTCGAAGGTACCGCCCTCGAACCGTATGCAAAGCACAGCTCGCGAATCGATGGCTTGATCGCGGGCGGTTCACCAATGGAGTTCAGTTGGATCGATGAAGAATCGACATCATTGAAGTATTGGTTGGACGCGACGCGCATTTCCGATCCGGAAAAATATGACCAAGCCTCTCCCATTTCGTTCATCACAGATGACGATCCAGTCGCTGTTATTTTCCACGGGACTTCGGACTCCTTGGTCCCCACGTCATCGCCTGAGAGTTTCGTCGAACGGTACAAAAAAGCAAACATTGAATCCGAGATGATCCTGACCCCAGATGGTCACGCGGGGGCATTCTCAAGAACGAGCTTACTGATCGAAAGCCTTACTAAGTTGGAAACCATGTTGGCGAAAGAAAAATGCAAGGCGAAGATTTCGGCAATCAGAGCCCTGACGAATGCATTCGTAAAAGCAAAAGGCCATCTTCCGATGTCCTTTATGGATCCTGTGTCGACCGATGACTTGATGAACTTTGCGACCACCAGTGAAAACATCGAACCGTCGGCCTACAAAGAAATGATGCTCAACGATCGAGACGGAAAGCAATTCGAATTCTCGTGGTCATCTAAAGATGGCGTCATCGTCAAAGAAGCGATTGGCATCGACGGGGAGAGACTGTCGAGCCGCCGAAATTCCGGCGGCTAAACAATCGCCAATCATTGATCAACATTTGTATCTTCGAGAGATTCTTCGGTCGATGAACTTTCTGGTGTCGCCTTAGTTTCTGCTGATTCGGAATCTTCAGAACCTAGATCCTCTGAAGTGGCATCCTTGGAGGATGAATCCCCAGAGTCAGAATCGGGCGTCGTCGGCGAGGAAGCTTCTTCAGCATCCTTCAATCCGTC
>CAZORS010000042.1:0-27544 GCA_964582025.1 uncultured Pirellulaceae bacterium
GCGGGTTCGATACCCGCCGCCTCCACTTTTTGCAAGTCATTTGTGAATCAAGAGTAGCTATTTCGTGGTGATTGGATCTTGGTTTATACAGTCGTGATGGCGTGATAAAGCAGAGCTTCTTTTACTGGCAGGAACCAGCCCATCGACGTAGCGATTGTTCAACGACTTCAGTTGAAAGAAACTCTTGCTCCAGACGACCTTTTTGTTCCTCCAAGAGCTGCGAGTAAAGCTGCCTCTCACTTTCAATCAGTCCGTCCGGGCAATCTACTGCTGCGACGACGGGTTCGATGACGGTCGAATTGCGGTTGGATTCGAATACTTCGCGGCTCATCAACAACGCCTTCAAATCAGGCAAATTTGTTCGTGCTTTGCCAAGAAATTGAAGCCCCCACGTGTCGATGTCTCCCCAATAGGCGACGGATTTTGATTTGAGTTTATCGCTGCGTATCCATTCGAGGTCGAAACCGGCGCCCAGAATTGCGATTGTGTCTGGCAAGTTGGGAAGCTGATGTTGGCAACTTTCGTTTTCGACGATCAACACTCGATTGCCCGGCAAATGAACGTCCATCAAATCGGAACTCGCGACACGCATTTTTCGAAATGGCAACAACGACCCATCCAAATCGACCACTAACAGCCAATGACTACCCTCGATAAACGCACCGAGAAAAATTTCCAGACCAAGTCGACTGACTTCGCCATCGTACCGCGCGTCCAACAACGACGTCATGAGGTGGGAATTTCGCTCGAAAAATTTCGTGTCGATTCCTTCCAGTGACAGAGTCCGAAGCGGACGTCCCGCTACGCAATTTGGCGAAAGCACCATTGCCAATCGCGTTGCCTGAATAACTTCTGCCAGCGGTTTGTCGCGCCACAGTGAACGGCGTCGCACAAGCAAACTGTGAAAACAGGGATTGCTATTGGCCACAAGTTCCGAAAGGTATTCAAACTGTTGACGCATCGCCGAATCAGCCGCGGCAGCAATCCACTCCGTTGGCCGCCGGATAATCCACTGCACCGGAATATCAACGGGCTCGGCCGCCGCGCGATACTGAACGGGCTGCCAGCGGACGTCGCCAAGCTTGACTTGACGCCATGTCTCGACATGCCGTTTGACCGCGTCAAGATCGTTTCGCATCGCCTGTGGGCTCGGCTTTCCAATCGACAGCACGACAGGCCAAGCCTCTTCGGCCCGAAGCAAGCGAGACTCGCGAGTGTTTGCGCTTTCCCATTGCCGTCTAAGCTTAGCTTTGAGTTCCGCTGGAGACTTCATCGCAATCGGGCAAGTCCTTCCAGCTTCTCCCATGAAATCGAAGCGAGACTCGATCGCTTCTTGGGACGCTGAACGCATATGACGCGTCTCGTGTGTCGTTTGAGCAACCCGATCTCCTTGTTTGGAGTCACGAAGATTGGATGAAGTCCGAAAATCCGCAATGCCTCAACGATCCGGGTTGCTGCAGATTGCGAGCTCTTGGAAAACGCCTCGTCAAGCACCACCGTTCCGTACAGCGGCCGATTGGCACCGGCGGGACAAAGGGCGTAGCTGAGCGATGCCGTCAAAATGTGGCTGGCCATCAACTCCTTCTCACCGCCACTTCCGCTTTGCGATCCACTTCGACGTGGAGATTGATCGCCCGTTTTCCGATCGACTTCGACCACGTAAAACTCCAACCGATAGCGCGGATCAAGCAACGCCCGCGAGCCCTTTTGCTTTCGGTTCTCACCCGCCTCACGCAGAATCGTCACCAACTCGCGCAAAGCTCGATAGTGACTTTCGCCCTCATCATCCTTGAGTGCGGCGGCCGTTAGTTTTCGCTGAGCCGCGCTTACATGCCAACCAGAGCTTTTTATCCCCAATTCAGTCTTCACAACCCGAATATATTGTCGTCGTTCGTGACACGTCTGGTCGTCCCATTTTATGCTTCGGCGTGGTGATGCAATTGTGTCTCAAACAGATACGAAACAGTAGACTCAACGTAACTTTTTCGCGGAACCACCAATGATCAAATACCAATCCCTTCGGACTTATCGAGATCTATTGGAAGCCCTCCAAAATGCTTCTGAGGAACAACTTGACATGCGGATTCAGTGCACCGACAGCCATCCCGTCGATGAGTATGTTCACAAGCACAAACAGGTTATTTGCATGGGCACGGTGGATGATCTGGATTTGAGATACGCTCGAAGTGTGAATGACAACCGGAGAAACGGCAACGAAATCGTACTTTTTTGCGACGGAAACCCTTTTGGGGAAGATGGTCGAACGGCAAGCACTTTGAAAGATACAGAAACCGCGAGCGATTCAAAAAGCGCGAAGGACTTTTTTGATCGCCTCGAGCCTGTTTATCCAGAAGATCATGATGACAGCCGTGACTGGATTGACCCGGCTCAGAAAATTGCCGATCAGATTCCCCGAAAGCGAACCGAAGGAACGCTTAAAGACATCCTCAAAAATCGTATGGGGCGAGGCGGCGATTGATGAGCATGTCTGCTATCCATATGATTTCGAAGGCACAAGTTGCGCCGCATTAAAGAAAAACCGTTAGCCGTCCAATAGGTCTTGGTCAAGTGAATACGATCCAGCAGTTAGTCGATTGCATCAACAGCGTCAAAAAACAGGAGGCAGCATTCTTCTCTTCCGGGCAAATCGACTTGGCACTCGCCGAAGACGCGATTGAGATTGAAGGCATTGGACCGGTCAACCTCCCGATGCGGCCCAAAGATGTTCGCGAGTTGATCGCTCGCGCGGAGTCAGCACCGTACGGAAAAGGGACTCGAACGATTGTCGATACTTCTGTCCGCGATTCACTCGAAATCAAGGCTTCCTGCCTGAGTTTTTCAGACGATTGGAAAGCCGCGATCGACCAAACAGCTCACAGCGTTGCCAAACAGCTTGGCTTGCCACCAGATCGGATCAAGGCAAAGCCGTATAAGCTATTGATTTATCCCAAAGGTGGATTCTTCCTGCCTCACCGGGACAGCGAAAAACGCAAGTCGATGGTTGCGAGCCTGATCGTGATGCTGCCTTCGAGATTCGGCGGTGGAGAATTGCATGTTGAACACGAGATGAAAATTAAGAGGTTTGGCTTCAGCCAGGCGAAACGACAGGAGGCCTGTGACTATGTGGCGTTTTATGCGGACTGTTTGCACGAAGTACGCAAAGTCACCAGCGGAGTGCGCGTCTGCCTGTCCTACAACTTGAGCTTGAAAGCGAAACGCAAGACGAAACGAAAAGCTTCTCCCAACGCCAAAGTCAATCCAGTAACGCCGCTGGTTTCGGCAATCAACAACTGGACACAAACCCGGCCGGCCACTCCCCTGGTGTTTGCCATGGAGCATCAGTACACCTCCGGCGGTTTAAAGCCGGACTTGCTCAAAGGCAAAGACAGAACGATGGCGAAGCACCTGATCGCTGCCGCGGATCAAGCGAATTGTTGTTTGCATTTTGGACAGGTTGAGCGCCATCTGATTGAGCATGCCATGGACGGATACTCGGGGTACGGAGGATATCGTCGCGGACGGTATCGTGACTACTATCAAGCTCCGGAAATTACAGACCCATCCGACCTCGAAATTCTTGAAGTCATTGACGAGCACGTGACGATTGATGGCTGGAAGTCAGCGTCAGGAAAGAACGTTCGCATGGATGCACTGTCTGTCGGTGGCGATTCCATCGTCTCGCAAACGCCTGTCGATCAATGGAAGCCAACTTCGTTTGACTACGAGGGCTACACCGGCAATGCCGGCAATACTCTTGACCGCTGGTACCACAAGTCGGCGATCGCAATCTGGGCCCAATCGGATCACTTTGATGTGCTTGTCGATATGGGAATGGAGAGCAGCATCGCCCAGTTCCTCAAACAGCAGGACAAGCTTGCCAATCGCAAGAAACCTGCGCCGGAGCTTCATGACCAGCAAGTTCAGTTTGCGAGGGCGATTATCAAGGGCTGGCCCAACCGTCTCTATCTGTCGAGCCGTTTTGATGTTGATCGACAGACTCACCTTGAAAAGTTCGCCAGTGCTTTGCCGCAACTAAACGACCTGAATCTGCTGGATGAATTCCTCCAACAGATCGCACTTCGCGATTGGACGATCCCGCTGGAAGGGCTGATTCGAAAAAGCGCGAAACAGTTTTCAAGCGATGAACTCTCCCATGTGATTTCAAGCTACCTCGACACCGTACCTGAACCGAACGAATACGGTCGGACCATGGCGTCAGGACTTCCTCTCCGCGACGCAAAGTGGTTGTTGAAGCTCGCGACGCTGAAATCGCGCGCAGGCTTTGGCGTCCAGCAGCTTCAGCAATTCAGTCGGCAGATGATCCGGCGATTGGACAGCAAAATTGACGAGTTGCTCCACGCCCACTATCCACAACCGAGGTACATTACTGAGACTTTGCCCACGTTAATGCAGGCCATGGTCGCGGCAGACAGCGAAACAGGTTTCGCAAAGTGCTACAAGCTTCGAGTCAAAGCCGGTGAGTTGCTTACTGTTCGAAAGTTTGACGTCGTGGTGTGCCGTGAATTGATCGCGTGGTCAGACAAAAACCGAGCCCAACGATTGAACGCACTTTCAGATTGGCTTCAAAAAATTCGCGATTTCCTCAAGTGTGCAACCAAATCTGCTCCAAAGCGGCCCACCAGTTTCATTCGGACAGCGGACGTCAATTGTCATAGCAAGGAATGTCGGCAGTTGGCAGAATTTCTGGCCGAGAATCAGGAACATGGATCAATCAAAGCGTTTAAGCACCAGTGCGAACAGCTTCAGCAGCAGATCGCTGATGACAAGCTGGACGTCGATGCCACGATCGACCGATCGACCCGACCCTTTACGCTTCGATTGAAGAAAACGACCGGTAGCTTTGAGCGCTCGAGAAAGCAATACGAGGAAGACTTGAGACGACTAAAGTCACTGCCCGAGTAGCCACATCTGAATCGGCTCCAATGTTTTAAGGCCCTGCATTCATCTGGCTGCGAGCTAACATTTCTGGCAACCGATAGAGATCAATTTTTTCACGAAGCTGCATGACACGAGGGTCGTCTTCGTTTGTGATCTGGCACATCATTTTCAGTGCTGATTCGGCCGTGTCGGGATCGTCGTCAAACAATGCGACCTGAACCTGAGTCGTCAGCAACATCATGGCTTCGGATATGTGAAGTTTGGGACTTTGAAAGACGTTACCGATCAGTTTCTTGGCAACTTCCATGTTCCCACTGTCGGCTTCGTCTATGGCAAGAGCAAGCGCAGCAAACGCGTAGTCGGGATGATCAGCATGTATCTGTCTGAATTCTTTTTTGGCTCGCTCAAGCTCGTCACCACGTTGTCTTCGCTGCCATAACCCGGCCAAATTGTATCGCGCCGAGGGACAATCCGGCTCCCGATCAAGCACCTGCTGAAAGGCTTCCTCAGCCTCTTCCAACTCGCCTTCTTGCATCGCCCAATAGCCCGTTTGCATAAGATCGCGTTTCCACGGCGCGATCTCAGCAGGCTCATCCGTGATTTCAAATCCAATCAGCTTTATCTCTGTCCAGTCTCCGCGAGAATAAAAGCGATGTGGTCCAGCGTCGACGACTGATTCCTCTTTCAGTGTCATTAGAGCTTTATGCCTGAGCGCATCCGGACCTCGATCACTAAAAGCAAAATCCTTGAGGGCAGCAAGCATCGGCGGCGTCCCATCATTAGTCGCAAAATTCAACGCGAATTCGCGAGCAACCGGATCGCCTCGGTCAAGCAGCGCGGGCACAACCGTTGCAACGACGGGATTATCACTGGCCAGGGCACCCGCGACAGGTGCTGTGCTGTTTTGATACCGCTTGATCATGGCCTCCATAAAGGGCTTCGGCAACCATTTGTTGATCTTTTGGCTCCACGCCGCGTGTCCGTTTTCCAGGTCGATGTCTTCGAGGTTTTCCAGCGCATCGTCGTGGTTCGGATCAATATCGAGGCATGCTGCCCACAACCTTTCGGCTTCGCTCTTGTCTCCCATTCGAAAATGAGCAACCGCAAAATGGTGCAGCAGATCGGCCTGTTTGTCGTCATCAAGTGGCGTTACCTGATCCAGCATTTCCGCAAGCAAGATCAAGTCTTCGTCACGGCCAAGGTAACCAAACGATTCAACCAGAGCCGTAAAGGCATCCTGATCTTTGGGCGGATCTGCCATTGCCACACCAGCAAGCTCATTGGCTTTCTCCGGATTCCCGGAAAGGAATTCGATCTTGATCAAACTTGCCTCGGCAAAACGATTCTCTGGTGCCAGCTCGCAAGTTGCGCGAGCCGTTTGGACGGCTTCTTCAAGATCCCCCTGATAAAAATGACAGATCGCAAGGTTGTTTCGCGAAGACATGAACTTTGGCTGCTGCTGGATGTTTTGTTCGAGCAGTTCAATCGCTTGTGCCAGATTGTGACTTTCAAGTTGTTCCAGCGATTCTTCATGCCGCGCGTAAAACTCAAGTCCGCCATTTTCAAATTCAAGATCAAGACCACCAATCTCGTTTGCCACTTCGAGACGCCGTCGACTTTCAAATTCGCAAACTTCCATTGCTTCTGCTGCCCTGCCTGCAAGTTCATGTTTGGGCCAGCGATCAACGAACTTTTTATAGTGGACAAGGGCAAGACAAATGCGAAAACAGCGCGCGGCAGACTGGGCGTACTCAAACATGGCTTCCGGATTCTGCGGAACGAGTTTTAGCAAACGCTTGGCAGCAAGGTTCGCGCGCGCATGATCGCCAACGCGTCCGCAGATGCCAAACTCGACTTCCGCGACGGCCGCGGAGTTGGGAAAACGCCCAGCCAACGAATCAAGAAGATGCAAAGCCTCGTCAATGTCGCCATCGTCAATGCACTGGTACATTTCGTCCAGTATTCGAGCAACTTTTGCAGATGGCTCCGGAATACGAATTCCTGCTGTACTCGCAAGTTTCTTTTGAGTCCGTGCTTTGCGTTGACGCAGTTTGCGTTGTTTCTGTTTCTGTTTCTTTTGGGCGCTGCGAACCATGAACAACCTCCGTATTTTTCCATCAGACGCAACATTGGATCGAATGGCTGCGATTTGGAAAAGTGCAAATTTGAAGAGCCAACATGACGAACAAAATATCGAACCCACAGACGGAGTTGAATGTCCTCACAGCTTAACCGTCTGGATCGTCCAATAATTCCTGCAATCGCTCACCCAGTGAGGGCTCAAACTTCTTCGGCCAAGTTTCGTCGATCAGACCAACCATGATCATGTCTCGCAAGTGCGTCCTGTCTTTGTCACGAAAGCTGTTGAGCTTCATCCGCACCAATTCAACAAGATCAACAATTCGCTTACCGTCGATATCAATGGCCTGGTCAGGAAGCGGCGCAGCGGAAACGTAGCTTTCTTTCACTTTCTTGCCAGCGATTAAAACATGAATGCCCTGCGAAGGCTTTCCATCATCTCCATCAAGAAAAACAACGATATCCATACCCCGGCCGCGCACGAAACCGACGGCCTGCAATGCTTCCGTTGCAGCAGCAAGGTCTTCCTCTCGCAATAGCAGGTCAACATCGCGCGTATTGCGAACCGCTCCGTCATCAACCGTAGCCACCCAAGCCGCAACTGCATTGCCACCGATCACCGCATAGGGCACTCCGGCCTGAGCGAGCGCCTTGCACGATCGCTCCAGTCTTTCACGAACTTTTTCCACGGCGCTAAACATTCTGTCAAAAACAAACGACTGCTGCTGGGTGGCCAACAAATTGTACTCTTCGGGTGACATGCTGCTATTTTAATCGGGTCGAGTTAAACGACAAATGACTGATTTGCACCTCTCTTTCGATGACGAAGAATCCTAACCAAGGCTCGTGCTTGCAAAACATCTGCAATCAAACTCTGAAGATGGCTTTGCAAGCCATTCGCTGTGTCTTATTTATCTGAAAGCGTGTCTGATTTGCGCCCCTTCGGGACGATTTCAAAAATCTCGAAAACGAATTTCGGCCACGAAAAATCATGGTTTAATTTGTCTCAGAATCACTCATATTTTTGGCACCCGCCGCCTCCATCGTTTTGCATAAACCGGGCTGAGATTCAGGTCTCAGCCCGGGTTTTTTGCGTATCGAATTGAATGGTCACTTCCAAAGCTTTCCCCGTATCAGACACGCACACTCGAATTTTCCGAGGTTTTCTTACCTCCAAGAGGCCGCTGGTGCGGCGATTGAAAGCGGACAACTACAGCGGTAAGATTATGTCGGGACTTATCAACATCTCCCGACATTATCTAAATGAAGAAAACCAAGCGACAACGCGTTATCCAACTGTTCAACAAAAGGCGATTTCTGCGCCCACGTGATCTCGATGAGTTCAACATATCACGGGAGTACCTAAACAAGCTCTACGTCGAAGGTGTACTCGAGCGCCCAAGCCGAGGCCTCTACGTTCTTCCGGATTCACAACCGAGCGAATTACGAACGATTGTCGAAGCCTGCAAGCTGATTCCGAAAGGAGTGGTTTGCCTGCTTACTGCCCTGCGGATTCACGAACTTACGACGGAGTCTCCGTTTGAAGTTTGGATGGCGATCGGCGAAAAAGATCGAAAGCCGAAAATTGACTACCCGCCCATGCGGATCGTTCGACATTCAGGTCAGTCGCTTTCATACGGTGTTGAACAACGGAAAGTCGAAGGCGTGCAAGTCTCAGTTTACTCACCTGCCAAAACAGTCGCCGACTGTTTCAAGTACCGGAACAAAATCGGGTTGGATGTGGCCATCGAAGCACTTCGTGATTGTCGAAAGCAGAAAAAGGCCACCAACGATGAGCTCTGGAAAGCCGCCAAAATCTGCCGCATGGCAAACGTGATGCGTCCCTACATGGAGTCCGTCTCGTGACCAAAGACCGACCCAAAAATGTAGCGGCTTCGGTGCGAGCGAGGTTACTGAAGATTGCACGTGAGAATGGAGAAGATTTTCAGCTTGTCCTGATTCGCTTCGCACTTGAGCGAATGCTGTTTCGACTATCAAAGTCACAGTACGCAAAAGACTTTGTCCTGAAAGGCGCCATCCTCTTTCAGATTTGGAGTGGTGACAGCCACCGACCGACGCGCGATGTCGACCTGTTGGGCTACGGCGATCCATCAGTCGACCGGTTTACCAGCATCTTTCAAAGCCTCGCCGAGCTCGATGTCGCCGACGACGGAATCCGGTTCGATGCCTCTTCGATTCAGGTTCAAACCATAAAAGAAGAGGAAGAATACGAGGGCATCCGAGTCAAGCTAAACGCTTTCATCGAATCGGCTAGAATTCCGGTTCAAGTGGATGTCGGTTTTGGCGACGCGATCACACCAGAGCCATCGACGATCGAGTACCCGGCAATTCTCGAATTCGAGGCTCCTGTGATTTCTGTCTACCCTCGCGAAACGGTTGTCGCGGAGAAGTTTCAGGCGATGGTTATGTTGGGCATTTCCAATAGTCGTATGAAAGACTTCTACGACATCTGGAAGCTTGCCAAAGATTTTGAGTTCAAAGGTGAGATTCTTTCAAAGGCAATTGCAGCAACATTTACTCGCCGGGCAACAGAAGTCCCGAAATCTCCACCCCTCGCTTTGACTTCCGAGTTTTTGGGCGACTCACAGAAGGCAACACAATGGAAAGCCTTTTGCAAAAAGACAGTCTTGGATGTAAACGAGTTTGAATTACCCGACGTCATCGACGAACTGAACAGATTCTTGATGCCTGTTGCTACGGCTATCGCCAACCGAACGGGCTTCAATAAAGACTGGCCCAAAGGTGGGCCTTGGCAAAAGGGCAACGAATGAGCGAATACCAATACATCGAGTTCCGTGCAGTCGATCGTTCGCTGACCGATAGTGAACTGGCTTACGCCAATAAGCAATCTTCCCGTGCGGCAATATCCAAACGCAGCTTTTCAAACGAGTACAACTACAGCTCTTTTCGGGGCAACGTTAACGGACTGCTGCGTCGTGGCTACGACATCTTCCTCGAATACACCAACTATGGAAATCGAACTCTAAAGATTCGTCTGCCACATGGACTTCCGTTTGATCGTAGAGTGACCAAGCCATTTATCGGCAAACATCTTTTGAGTTGGGATGCTGATGGCAAAGGCAAGGCTGGCATTTTGACGATGCAACCATATCTTGAAATCCCTGATCCCGTCTGGGAGTTTGATGACTACATGGATCAGGCGATTGAGTTGCGCAAGTCGCTGATCACCGGAGATCTTCGCGCTCTCTATCTTTGCTGGCTGTTCGTAGCTGCTGACGAAAACAATGGCTGGGACGAAGCAATCGAACCACCTGTTCCGATTGGGCTCGAGGAATTGGAAACGGACTATTCTGATCTTTTTCTGTTTTTTTGACCTGGACCCTCTCGTTCTGAAAGCCGCATCGGGCGAAGGCTCAGCAGCCAGCCAGCAAGGGAAAACGGCAATCCCCAACATCTCAAAACTGCCCTCGATAGAAGAACGCGCTGCCAAGTGGGTAAAGAAAATGCCTGCTGCGGAAGCCCGGAAGTTTGTCCTGCAACTTCTGGTTGAAGATGAATCAGTTGTTAAAGCAGAACTTCTCGCCCAACTTCCCGGACAAGACAGAATCTCATGGCCAACAGTCAGAAAGGACCGAAATTTTAGAGAACTGTTTGACGCCACCGAACAGTTGATCGCAGAACGGAGCGCAGTCGAGAAAAAGAAGGCTGCAACAAAAGCCAAGCGCGAAGCAGCAAAAGCCCAGAAACTCCGTGAGCAGCGAATGATCGAAATGGTGGCAGATCCGCAACCATGGCTCGAGGCCGCCGCATCCCTTGCTGAGAAACGCGGAACGCAGAATTACGAGCAAGCTGCCGAAATTCTGGCGGACCTACAGGAAGCACTGATCAATTCAAAGAACGGAAAGCAACTCGCAAGAAAACATGCCGCGCATCTGGTACGCAAACATCCGACATTGTCGCGATTGAAGGGAGCACTCAGAAAACGCGGCGTGCTGGACTAAGCGAGCGAAATCATTCAGAAGATGCTTGAACCTGCACGATCCTATCTCTCTGGCAAATCAGCAGGCGTATCGCTTCGTTTGGACTTGCGTAATTGCGTCCATCCTCACCGCGCAAGGCTGACATGGGCGTAACGTTCAGCTTCCGACTGACTTCGAGCAAATCTGATGTCCTTTCCTGGTGGATTTTCGCCGCGTGAATAAAGTCAGTCATGGAACCGGTGACCGAGCGATTCAAGGATTTCCGGAACCGAATAATGGAGCGGGACGGAAGAATGTACTTCTGAATGGCCTCAGAATAGCCTTCCTCATTCAGGAAGTGTTCGATTGCAAGAATGGCTGCCTCAACGAACTTTGATTCACTTGTGATTCACCTTGCCAGCATCAAACAACAAAACAGCGTATGCGTATTGCATAACAGCACTTGTTGTCGCCGATTTACGACCAAGAGATTTGCTGACCAATCCGCAAGTGGATTTTGCTCAAGTGCACTTTCAATCAGCTTGCCAACTTTGATTTTACTCGCCAGCTTTTGTGTGGGTCGGAAGAGCATCTTGAATCGGAAATTGCTGAATTTGTAAAAGACGACTTTATCCGATCGGCAGTCCGGCATCCATCGACCATGTCTGATTGGTCTGAAAGTGTGTCTGATTTGTGCCCCTTCGGGACGATTTCAAGAATTCTGAAAAACGAATTTCGGCCACGAAAAATCGTGGTTAAGTTCACTCGAGTATCACTCAAATTTTTGGCACCCGCCGCCTCCACTTGAAACCGGCTTGAAATTTTATTTCAAGCCGGTTTTTTTCGCGTCAAAATTTTGGTCGTCAATTTACTCAGTACAGAATCAGACACGGTGAGAAGCTAAAACAGTGAAGCACTAACGCAGCTGAGTTACTCCGCCGTCGATATCGTAGGAAGCGCCAGTGATAAAAGCAGCTTCGTCAGAACACAGGAACGCAACAAGCGACGCCATCTCCGCTGGCTGTCCCATACGCCCCAAGGGCTGATACTCCGAAAGTTTTTTGAAAACAGCCTCCTCTTCGCCAGGATAGTTTTGGGCAATGAAGTTATCGACAAATGGAGTATGAACGCGAGCGGGGCAAATGCAGTTACATCGAATGTTTTGGTCAATGTAGTCACGAGCGACAGAAAGCGTCATCGTCAGCACAGCACCTTTGCTCATGGAGTACGCAAACCGATCGAGGATTCCAAGCTTCGACGCGATCGAGGCGAGATTCAGAATGACGCCGCCTCCCTGTTTTACCATACCGCCAACCGCTGCGTACATGCAGTTGTAGACACCCTTGACGTTAACTTTGTAGATTCGATCAAGGTCTGCTTCGGTCGTGTTCGAAAGGTTTCCAACATGCGCAATGCCTGCGTTGTTGACGAGGATGTTCACCGCGCCAAATTCTGATTCAATGTCCGCGAAACAACTCAATGTCATTTCGTGACTTCCAACATCGCAAGCAAATACCTTCGCCTGTCCACCGGATGATCTGATGGCGTCCGCCGTTTCTTGGCCTCGTTCAGATTCCAGTTCTATGATCGCGACCGCTGCGCCTTCAGATGCTAGGCGACTGGCGATCGCTGCACCAATCCCCGATCCTCCGCCAGTTACGACAGCGAGCTTGTCCTGAAATCGTTGCATTTAATGTTCTCTCTAGTTACTGTCCTTCGGCGGCCTGAATGCTCAAGCTCAGAAGCGAAGCGACATGATCAGAAATATTGGTGGCTGATGCAACCGGCAAATGGGTGCGATGAAGGCTCAATCTCGCTCAGTTCTGAGCCAGACTTTCTCGCGTTTGAGTAGCAAAGAAGCGTAAATTCCTACTTTGCGAATCAGGAACCAAGGCATCGCCAGTATCGCCTTGGCGGGCACTTTGTCGCGGCAGTGAATCAGCCAACCGAATATAAGGCTGCATCCCATGCAGACGGCTCCGATTCCCAACAGTATCGCTGGAAGCCAACTGCCTCCAAGCAACACGAATACGAATGCGAGCAGAGCCATCATTCCCCAAGCAATGCCCAGCAACGCCAATGGAGGAATGCAAAGGTCGAGTGCAGCCCACAGCAAACTTGGACGAAACGAAGTGATGGCTCGCAAAGTCATCTTTGGAGCGTTGGACAAAATTGATTCGAGGTAACCTTGCTCCCAACGGCGTCGTTGCTGGACCAGCGTGCCCCATTCTTTGGGAACATGTCCATCGATTCGAGCTTCCGGGCAAAACGAAGGAGGATGGCCAGCGTACGCGAGCTCCAAACCGAGCGTCGTATCTTCGGCAAGCGACTCGTTAGCGACGTTGACCTGTCGAATAACGTGCCACGGAAACGCCATTCCACTGCCGGTCAATTGGCACGGCATGCCAGCTCGCAAAGAACCCAACGGACGAATGTGATTCTTGAACCAAAGCGTGAAGGAAGAAGCATTGTTGCTCGCCACGCCGTCGTGATGTTCTCCAAAGATATACGAACCTTGAATCGGCCGATCTTGAGTTGCGGCTTTGTAGGATAAATGAGCCAGCGCATCTGGCGAGATTCGACAATCTGCATCAACGACGATCACAACTTCTGGAGGATCTGCTTCCAATTTTTCGAGAGCAAATCGAAGCGCGTAGGCCTTACCTCGATTGGACAAATCAGTTCTTTCGAAAGCTTCGGCTCCATGCTGTTTGGCGACGGCGGCAGTTCCATCTTCGCAGTTGTCGGCAATCACGATTACGCGATCGTTTTCTTGCGTTTGACTTTTTACATCTTTCAAGATCCCCGAAACGATTGCCTCTTCATTGTGAGCCGGAATCAAGACTGCAAGCCGAGGAAGTTTGTCTCGTTCAATGCTGGATTTCCGCCCGGGCAGAAAAGAAAGAAAGCACTGCAATGAGAAAGTCATTACAGGTATCAGAACGATGATCGAAAGTAATACCAATGTTGCCGTTGCAAAAGAAAACATCTTGGCTGGTTGCCTGATTCGGGTTTCGTGGGAGAGCCTAGAGAACACGACGTGTTCCCGTGATTTAGATGCGCCCAGTCTACTCTCCCGAGATGAATTCTGGCCCAAATTACCTCAGGGCAATCGTTCGAAATGTCGTATTCGCCAAACCGTCTTGGCCTCCCGGTGCTCATCTCTCGGGAGGATTGCTCAAGTGGCTATCCCTCGGATTCTTCCACTATCAATTTGACGCTGCAGTCGACAGAATTACTACAACCGCTATCTTTGCCACGATTTGATCTGGGGAGGTTTGCTTCTGTATCTCGAGAGATTTCTGCAATCGATGGTGGTGCTTAAGATGAGAGTTCAGGACCTTCGCGGGCGAAACGACCTCCTCTCGGGCTGAAACCAATCAATCTTGACGAGCTATGCAAGAAACAGAAAACACTTGGAAACAGAGAATCGCATCTCCTCTGTTAGCTTGCCTGCTGATTGCATTCTACTGGCTGACTCGAGCGCTGAACCAATCTGAAAGTTACGACAGCCTCAACTACGCGCTCTTCGCGGAAAATTTCCCTTTGGGATCCGCGCCTGACTCGCGAAATATTCTGTTCCATGCTCTCAATCGAATCTTGCTTGTCACGTCCCAATGGTGCGGACTCAACGTGGGAGCGTTGGACTTGATTGTCTCGGTCAGCATCGTTTCGGGCGCGTTGTCGCTCATTCTTTTTGCTCGGCTGTTGAAGAATCGATTTGGAGTTTCTTCATTCGCAGCTTGGACTGGAACAGCATTTCTTGGTTTGACCTACGGCTACTGGCGATATGCGAGCGCTGCCGAAGTTTACTCGCCGTCGATATTTCTGATCCTATGCAGTCTGACTTTGATCTTTAAGTTCTTGGACGACCAAGAAAATCGACAGCGATTTCTGTTTGCCGCAGGTGTTTGTTCGGGCATTGCCGTATTGTTTTACCAACCCAACGTGATTGTTCTGTTTGGTGCTACATTCGTTCTTTTTTGCTATAGGTCGCGATTTTTTTCATTCGTTCGCTACGGTCTCGTTGGAGCTTTGGTTGTCGTCACCGGAATTGTCATCTCGTTTGTGGCGATCAATGGCGAGGCACCCTCCGTTGGTGAGTTGATTGGTTTCGTGACATCAAGAAACGGTGAGTTTCGCGAGCGTTCGCCGGTGCACGTTTCGATCGTCAAATCGACGCTTGCATTCGGACACGATATGTTTTCTGCACACTGGACTCGGACACTAGAACCGGTTCGCTCTGCCTTGGATCCGCATATACCCGGATGCGTTTACAACTTCAATGTTGTTGCATATGCAGGAACAGGCATTCAACATCTGACCGCAATCGCAGCAATTCTATTTGTTCCGGTCGCAATCCTGTTTGTGCGACTCTGCTGGATCGCGTCTCGCAAATGGAGAATTGCTCAACCGAACAATCGATCGCTTTTCCTGATTGGCTGGTTGGCCCTGATGGTCCTCATCGTTGGCACCATCGATCCGGGGAGCTTTGAAGCCTGGATCCCGGTTCTGATTCCGTTCGCAGGGTTGCTTACCGTTTTTGTGATTGAACCCTGTTGCCAATTGGGAAAGCAACGAACCGTGATTGCGTTTCTGCTGGTCATGTTTTGCTACAACTTTTTTGGCGGCACAATGATTTGGCGAAACGCAGAGGGAGACTATTTCGCTCATACGACTGCTTGGATTCGGACGGAACTCGATGAGAACGATACGGTTCTGCTCAACGAATTCGATTATCGAATCTTGGACTATCTGAACTACTACAGTGACGCTCGCATTGTCTATCTGACCGGCGATGACCAAGTCACTCTCAATCGCAGTCATCCAGACATCCACTCTATTTCACTCGATAGTTTTTTGGAAAAGTATGGAACGGACGAGCACAGGCTCTTCGTTATGGGCGACGTCCTGAAACCGTCTGAACAAATAAAGTCATGTCGGCTAGGCGAAGAAAAGTACGCCGCAGCAATGAAGCTTGCGAATCGACTCAGCCAGCATGCTGTGCTCGTTAATTCGGGTAAGTTCGGGGAGACGTATCAGGTTAAGCAATTTGAGTAGCATTTTCGCCGATGCTATCGCGCCTTCGTTCCCCAATCACAAGTCCAATCTTGGAAGTTTGGTGAGTACCGACCGACTTTGAGGACGATCTTTCAGAAGCCCTCAAGAATCAGCAAACTCAAGTCGATCCTTAAACCAGATGTAATCCACAAAGTCTACTGCGCTGGAAACAGCACCCGAACTGACTTTCGATCATCACCTTGGATGTACCGTAAACGACACGAGATCGACTTTAACATGAGTGAACGAACTCAAAAAACACTCGGCGCCTTAGTTTTTACGTCCGGCTTGGCATTTGCTTGGATCATTTTTGGCGGACAAAAGGACAACTCCTCCGCGCGATGGCGGCCTGATACGTCAACGCAAGTTGAGGCCACACATCCAGAGACGCCGTCGCAACGTCCTCAATCGATCACCGAAAATCTAACGTTCAAAGAGCCGGACCGAAGCCCGGGGGCTTGGCAATCCGTGTTGGCAACGTCGCAAGGGACACCAAAAGTCGACGATGTTTCCAATCAGCCAACGGTTTTGATTTCCGCCGAAGAGCAGGAAACTGCAACCACGCTCCTGACGTCGGTATCTGAGCTTGAAATGCCAACCCTCGAAACGCCGTCCCTCGAAATGCCATCCAAAAAATTCGCTGACGAAAGCCAACTCGAACTCACAGTTCAAGAAGAAGTCGCACGCCAGTTGAAAATGCATGCTTTGGAGCAAAAATCATCAGACGACGCGTTAAGTTCAAGTGTAAGCCAAACATCTTTTGAATCAACGATTCCAGCTCCTGTTGCACTTCCAGATTTGGCACCTTCGATTGAAGTCGAAAAGCGAGTTCGAAAAGTGAACTGGAGGGAAATCGAAATGTCCCCTGTCACTGCCCCAATGACTTCGTTTCGTCCAAAACAGCAGCCGGTACTCCAGCGGCAACGTGCAAACCCATTGGCAGAATCACGCGCTAGGGAGCACATTCAATACGGCGAATCGCTGGCTCGCCGAAGAGCTTTCTTTGCTGCTAGGGAAGAATTCATTCGGGCGTTGCTTCTGATTTCAAACTCATATAGCTCCAACGCAAACTCCGGATCCTATCCGGAACGCTTTGCTCAAGCATTGATCGCGATCGACGAAGCAGGCGATTTCGCGACTCTCGGAAATCAACCTAACAGTGGCCTCCTGCTCCAACAAAAAATCCTCTCGCACAAAAGCAATTTGCTCACTCCAGAGGACATTGAGACAACGACACCGCAAAAGGCAATTGGAATTTACATCCGTTTTTCCCAGGCTCAAATCGAACAAGCTATCGGACATTCTGCTGCCGGAAGTGAGGCACTACACGCGTTGGGCAAGCTGGAATCACTGGCTCCTGAAGCGAATGCAGAGCTCGATATAACTCGTCAAGCGAGGGCGCTTGTCTTCCTACGGGCTGGCATCAACGTTGATCCGTCCAACTCAGTCTGTGTAAACGATCTGGGCGTGTTGCTGTTCAAGATGGGCCGTTTGCATGAAGCAGAAACAGCACTCAAAGATTCAATTCGTTTATCGCCGTCGCAATTGAGCTGGAACAATCTTGCTTCCATCTACAGCCACCTTGCTGCGGCGGAAGACTCCCAACAGCAACGAAACCATCTACTTTCATTGGCCAATATGGCTGCTGGAAAAGCGATGGCTCTGACAAGCGACCCGAGAAGTACTCCCTTTGGCGACAATCAGTGGGCATCGGCAAGTGAGTTTCAGAACAACGCTGCATTTCCAGATGTCGTCGTACAGCAACAACCCAGTGATGTTGCTGAGACTGCTCCAAGTCAGAACAACAAAAGATCTTCGTCGCTGATGAAAAAAGTAAAAGGATGGTTCTGAAAATGATTCGCACGCAAAAAATGAATCGTAGCCATCAGCTGAATCACGCAAGAATCGTTTTCACGGTCGTTGTCGCAGCGTTGCTGAACTTTTCGACGGCTACTGCCCAGCAAGGCAGCCAGCAATTGCAGAGCTATGCGGCGCCCGAGCAGTACTTCCAAGCTCCGATGGAACAAACGGAAGTGGTGCAGCCGAGGATTGTCGATCCCGAACACACCAAGTTTTACCATGGAGTCGATCAATTCAGCGGCAATGGTAGATCGCCATCATGGAATCAAGCCAAGCTGATTCCGTGGGAGAACTATGGCTTCGGTGAATATATCGGACCGCCACGCACGCCCCACGTTCCGGCTTATCGGCTTCGCGTTGACGACCAAATCGAATTTGTATTTCAAGTGACACGCGAGAACTATGGTCAAGGATATCGTTTATCTGCGGGAGACTCGATTCGTGTTACTTCACCAGTCGATGAAAGACTCAATGAGGCGACTCGACTGGATGGAGTCACAATCATGCCGGACAACACCATCGCACTGGATTTGATTGGAAGCGTTGTTGCTGGAGGCAAGACTGTTGGCGAACTGAAAGTTGAATTGGATTCGCTCTATTCTCGATTCTATGACACTAAACCGAATGTTGTCGTTTCCGGAATTCGCACGGGAACGAAGCTAAGAGACTTTCTCGATTCCGTTGACGCCCGCGCTGGAGTTGGAGGTCAATCAAGACAAGTCACCGTCAACCCCGACGGAACCATTCGTCTGCCGCTCGCTGGAACGGTTGGCGTTGTGGGCCTATCGCTTGACGAACTTGAACGCGAAATCAACATGCGGTACGCCCAACAACTTCAAGGCTTGCGGGTGACCCCAATCCTAGCGCAGCGTGCTCCAAGATTCATTTACGTTGCCGGAGAAGTTACTCAGCCCGGTCGATTCGAACTTTCGGCTCCAACATCTGCCATGCAGGCGATCGCGTTTGCGGGCGGTTGGAACAACGGCGGAAACATCAGACAGATTGTCGTCTTTCGACGAGACAAAAATTGGCAGCTGATGGCGATCAAGCTCGACCTCGCGGGCGGTCTTCTCGGCAGGCGGCCGATTCCTTCGGACGAAGTTTGGCTGCGAGATTCCGACATCGTGCTCGTTCCCAAAACGCCTGTCTTGCGATTGGCTGATGCGATCGAACTTTACTTCTCGCGTACGCTATACGGAATTTTCCCGTCGGAGTTGGGAGTCTTTGACGCTCAATCCTTCGGTGGCATTGGCCAATAGTTGTGGCGTTTGACGATGTCGCTCGGATTCCCCAAAGGCTAAATGCGAATTCACCTTGCCCGCGATAATTGAATGATTCTCGGTCGCTCTTGGCGATTCTGCGTCGTGCTTTCAGTTGCTGCAATTACACTGCCGTTTCGATGGTTGGCATCATTAGTCGACAACATCGATCAGATCCGCAGAGTAAATGAATGACCGCGAAACAGGCCAAATTTTATATTCCTTCGCTAGATGGAATCAGAGCAATCGCTTTCCTGATTGTGTTTCTTTCCCACGCTGGATTTGGCAAATACGTGCCAGGTGGATTCGGAGTCACGATCTTCTTTTTTCTCAGTGGCTATCTGATTACGACGATGCTGAGGCGGGAACACGAGCGATCGAACAGGATCGATTTTAAGAAGTTCTATATGCGAAGGGTGCTTCGGATTTGGCCACCCTTTTACCTCGTGCTGTTTCTGGCGGTTGTTGTTTCTTGGTTGGTCGGCACGTATTCTGAACCCGAGTTTTCTGGTCACTATCTTCAAGCGTTTCTGACCCAATTCTTTCACTATTCAAATTATTACAATATTGAATATGGAAATCAGTACATGGCTTTGGGGACCGAAGTTTACTGGTCGCTCGCGGTTGAAGAGCACTTCTATCTGTTGTTTCCGTTGCTGTACGTGTTGCTTCGAAAGCTCGGAATTGGATCTTCGAAACAGGCGACGATTTTCTGGAGCATCTGTCTGCTGGTGTTGCTGTGGAGATGCTTGCTGGTGTTCACCATGGGGGCGGATTACGACCGGATCTTTTTTGCAACCGATACTCGGGTCGATAGTATTCTGTTTGGTTGCGCGTTGGCAGTTGCCGGCAACCCGGCGATCGAACAAGACCGACAGCTCTCAGAACGCAACCTAAAATACATTCTCTTGCCAATTGGATGTGTTTTTATCCTCGGCTCGCTGCTGATTCGAACGGATGCATTCCGCGATACGCTGCGTTATACGATTCAGGGCGTCGCGCTTTACCCGATCTTTATTGCAGCGATCCGTTTTCCTGACTGGTTTGTGTTTAAACCGTTGAACTGGGGCTGGATGCGATTTGTAGGCGTACTCTCATATTCACTCTACCTCGTTCACTTCATGGTGATCAAAGCTCTGATCACGGTCATGCCCGAGCTGGGATTGATCGGAACAGCAGTTCTCTCAATGCTAATTTCTGTCGCGATCTCTTACGCTGTGTATCGCTTTGCAGAGGTTCCAGCTGCCAAACTCAAGAAGAAGTTCTCTTCGCACTAAAGCAAGTTTTCTAGCTTGATTCAACGAGGTATTTTTCCACCGCCGCCCGCATTGAAATATCAGCTTCGTTTTCGCTGAACGCGTGCTCAGCCATCGCTTGTCGTTCATCTGCTGACAACTTGACTGCCGTGCTTAAGTACTCAGTGAGAGTATCGAAATTGAACATGAGGCACGAGACTTTGTTTTCGAGTCGAAATCCTCGAGTACCAAACTCTTGCAGTAGCATTGGCAACTTGGAAGAGATGTATTCACTGTTTTTGACGTTCGCCCCAGAACCTTCGAACACCGGATTCAAGGCGAAATCTGCAGCTGCAAGGTACGGTTGAATGGAATCAACGAAACCTGTCTGGTAGATCCTGGCATCGTTAAGCTCGTGCTTTGCTTCAGTGCTTGGTCGTTCGCCAACGGTCCCCACAACAACAATTTTCACTTTGTTTTCAATCAAGAAAGTTCGCTCGTCGGAACAAAACTTCTCCAAACGGACGAGTGCTGATCGATTGGGCCCAAAATTGCTGCCCGTGAAAACCAAAAGCGTTTCGCTATCGTCAACGCCAAGTTCTTCTCGAGTGGTTTTTCGCGATTCAGGATCCAACCGGTAGTCTTCCGGAAAAATTCCGTTTGGCACAAGCACAACCGAATTGAGATCGGCAAAATACTCTTGGTCCGCCGGGGCACAAGCGATGACCAGATCTGCTTTTTTGGCCGCACTCCGCTCCAACTTTCGCACCAGTGGCACGAGCACGGGCGCGACGAGAGATTTTTTCCAGAGTTGATGCTCGACGTTGTGAGTGTTCAAGTGCCACGGCTTACGAAGTCGGTTTGCGATCGGATAGAGAAAAGGAAAATCAACAATCACAAGATCAGCCTCATCGGCCAACTCGCGCAGCTTCTTGGGCGCAAAGAATCTGGAAATGAAGTTGCTCCATAGTGGCGGCTGCTCAAACTTATAAGCCAGCCATTGACATGCACCGAATAACAGCCGCCGGTCGACGAACTCATTGACTCCATTTTCCAACTTCGTTGCGCTACTCTTCTTTCTAGCTATGTAGTCTTTTTTGCGACCAGTAAATGAATAAATCGAAACGTCATGACCTAGTTCCGCGAGGGCACGAGCAAATGAGCCAGTGCGGAGCTGGCCGCCCGACAGACTCGGATAAACCTGAATTTCTGAGAGGATAAGAATATTCATCGGGCGGGTCTTTTAACTGGTTTGCTGAGTATCAGCGACGCTTCAGCAATCTGACTCAATGGATCATTGAAGTTCTGTTCGGTGTCAGCTGACATTCTATTTGCATTCCAAGAATGTGCAGCCAGCGCCAAGAAAAGGAAAGCGGTGACAGGCGAAGCGCCGTTCAAACCAGATTCGGTAAACCCTCGAACCATGCAGAAAAAGACGCCGCCGACGAGAAATAAATATTCCGGTCGCAGCGTTTTTCGAAAGGTGATCGCGGAAAAGAAAAAGATCGAAAGGGCTGTCAGCGACAACAGCAACGCTCCCACGATACCTAGCTGAAGTGTCGTGTCAACGTAGGAGGAGTGGGCCTCGCTAATCACCCATTCCTGCGACAGAGCAATATCTGAAATGTGCCTTGGGTTCCAGAAAGCTTTAAATCCGTATCCCTTCCAAGGCCGGAATGAAATGTATTCCCCGAGGTCCTGCCACAATGGAAGCCGGCCCGTCAACGAAGAGCCTGTCTCCTCTCCTCTTCCCAAGAGTAACACTTCTGAATTCTCGGTGATCGGGTTGTAGTCCGACACCAGACAAATTAGACATGCAAACGACACTATCCAAAATCCGGCAACCAACCCGAGAACAATATTCCGCGCCGGTTGAGAAGCTAACCAAATAACCGCCAGCGAAACGGGCACCGCAGCCGTTGCACTTCTGCATTTGGTCAGTAGCAGAAACAGAAACAACAAACCAAAAATCCCATAGAACAACAATTTTAGTTTTGGCTTGACTCTAGCCATTGTGTAGGCCGCGATGCTGCCCATCGCCAGATTGGCTGCCTGAATATTGGGATGCATACTGCCGGCAAAACGATAGTCCCCCAAGTGAGGTCGAAATGTGCCGAAGACCACCTCCGCTGCAATTCCAAGAGCTAGGTATCCTAGCGATACCAGTACCGCCGCAAAAACAACATCTTTGACGTCGATCAATTTGCAAAATCCAAAGCAACCTATCGCGCAACAGAGCACGAGGCTGAAGCGTCTGACCGTCGTCGCGGGATCAATCGACCAAGCGACACTCGCTCCAGCCCACAGTAAGTAGACTGCGATCAGAGCGGTTGGCAAACTCAAACGAAACGTTTTCCCGCGGCCCAGCAACAAACTGAACATGCCGATGGCGGCACAGCCCAGAAATGTAATTCGACGCAGCGAGTTGCCACCTGAGGCCCAACTTTCTTGGTCTTCAATGTCCGCGACAAAATTTTCGGTCAGAGACATCGTAATGTCTTGCTCGGAAAAAAATGTGCCGGCAACAATCGCAGTCAGAAAAATTGTTTTTGCAATCGGCGAGAATAGCCAATTTGTTCGGCTCTGTGATTTGAGGCACAATTCAGTCATCGACTCCTCCCACCGACGACTTCCAGCCAAGAAAAGTCATCAACAAAACAGATCGCAAAATTGCGCTCGTCGACGCTGCAATCAATGTCGTCCACGCCGCCCCGAGCACTCCGTAAGGATGGATCAGCAGCAACGCCGCAGTGATCGTGATCACCATCAGGATGACATCAACCCAAAAGTTTGCTTTGATACGTTCCATCGCAAACAGGCCGCCACTGGCGGCATGTGAAAAACCTTCGAACAGTTTGGCGGCTGCTAACAAAATCAAAACAGTCTGCAGCCCAGCGTATTCAGATCCAAAAAGACTTACGGTAACCCAGTCTCCAACGACTGCAAGCATCACGATGAATGAGCCAATCGCCAGCAGAAACACGAGGTACATCCTGATCATTAGCCGACGCAGTCCTGTGCTTCCTTGGTCAACGTAGACCTTGGCTGCCTTGGGTGTTAGATAATTCAAGATGCCAGTGTTGAAGATGTTCGCGACGCCCACGAGCGTCAGGCCAGCTCCGAAAAGTCCGGTTCCCTCGGCTCCAGCGGCAAGCAACAGAAGCCACGGCAACAAATAGGTTGGAAGCGATCCAACGAACTGACCTGAAACGGCCCACTTGGCGAAAGTCCAATTCAACTTCAAGTCTTTGGCCAGTGGTTCTTTGGCGAATTGAAGTACAGGGCCACTCCGATAGTACCAGTAGCCGATCGTCAAAGCGCAAGAGACGCCGATCGCGATCCAAGCGGTGGCTCCAGAAAGCAAACCAAAGAAGCCGAACCCAAACAGTGCCAGAACCTGAAACGTCGAAATCGCCAGATCGATTTTCAGAACGCTCGTGTTTTCCGAATGCACAAAGCAGTAATTTCGCACCAGCTCCCTCATCAGGATTGCTGGAATGAAAATCAAAAGCACGATCAATGAAGGGACCACTTCTGCAGAGATCCAACCCGCGCGAGCCGCCAAGATTTGTATGACCAAGTAAGCCAAAGTAATCGCAATGAAGAGTGCCTGTAAGACGAGGCAACTGCCGCGATAGGCTGGCATCAGGCTGTCTGATCGACGGTGGTGGTAGATCGTATAGGGAGTCGAAACCAACTGCTGCTGGAATCCCCTAGCGAAAAGCACCATCGACAGGCCGATGACGTAGAGCCCCAATTCGGCTTTCCCTGCCCACCTGCCAATCAAAACGCTGGTGGCAAATCCGGCGACGCTAACAATCCCCTGATCAAAGAGGCAAACTAAAGCGTCCTTGTTGGACAAAAACAGGCGATGCAGCGTGGTCGTCGCCGGAAGACGAAGCTTAACCATTGGTGCTGTCGACTGTATTGTGGTCGATCAAATTTTGTGTTGCGGACTCAGCGAGAAATTCGTTGTTTTCAAGGACCTCTGTTTCCAGATCCACAGAGTTCTCGCTTTCGCTTTGTTGTTGGTTCGCAATTCGTCGATTTGGTATGAGGAACAACTCGAAAAATAGAGCCACCAAGACAGCACCGGTCGTTCCAGCAACGAGACCCGCAGCGGCAATCAGTTTTTTCTTGGGGCTAACAGATTTGGGGACAAAGCTCGGCTCCTGAACGACGCGAACATTTGTAAACCGGTTATTACGCAACGCTTCTTCAATTCGTGTTTGCTCTAACAGTTCCTCGTATTGGGAAAAATTGGTGGCGGCCAGACTTACTTCTTGTTCCAGTTGCCCAATGGTGACCTCGTCTCGATTCAGTTTGGCGGACCGTTTCAATAGTTCGCGCGTCTGTGAATCCAAAGCTTCTTTCTCGGCAGTCAAAGCGGAAAGTTCACCCGTGGCAGCCAAATATTCTTCACGAATTCTCTGACGATCGACCGGGTTTTGTTCAATGACCGTATTGAACTTCTTGATCAACGCCTGAGTCGCCATCAAGCTGCTCTCGACTTGCATCGAGCGAGACTGAACAACGTTGGTTTGTTCCTTCAAGTTCTCTCGAGCGCCTTCTATCGATACGACGCCGGCATCTTCTTTCGCGACTTGCAGCGCTTGCATGGTTTCTTGCCATTGGCTTTGAAGTAGCTTTGATTGCTCTTCAAAGAACTTATTGCTCTTGGGCGTCTGGTGCGCGACGGCGTGCATCGTCTGGTAGATATCAAGATATTCGATGAGAATCTGTTGAGCCAGTTCTGGAGAAGCGGCCTTGGCAACCAAGACTAGGACACTTGATTTTCTCGAATTGATCACTTCCGTGTCGTCTTCAAGCAGCTTGATTGCCTTCTGACGAGGCGAGTTGCGGTAGTCTTTCTCTGACGCAGCAACTTCGTCCCGATTTTCATGATCAGGCTCGAGATCTTCATCGCCAAGAATGATTTCCGGTCCGATTCGATCGACAATTTTCTCGATGATTCCCCGGCTGTATAGCATATCACGGATCGAGTTGATTTCATTGTCGCGTGACTCGAGTACGGAAATCGTGCTGCCCGTCGTGGCGGTAGGATCGAGCGAGACGGTTTCGCGACCGAGCCTCACAAAGATCATGGCATCGGACCGATATTGTCGGGGCAGGAAAATCATGGCGAGAACGGCTAGGGCCAGCGTCGCAAACAGGGTCAGTCCCGCGACTAGCCAATGATTCTTAAGGGCGTTGCTAAACGTCGAAAGAGAGAACGAAATTGTACGTTCGGAATCCATAACAATTGGCTTAAAGACATCAACGGGGAGCGACAGCAAGTGGGTCGAGAACGAATCCGATGTTAACCAAGACCTTCTCCAAGAAACTCAAAAAAACTAACCCCTTGTCGGAAAAAATGGTTTTAATTACGCTGACGGTAACGATAGTAGTAGTCGCGTGAATTATCGGGCGAACACTTCTTTTTGATAAATCGTTATCACATCCTTTGGTTTCATCGCATTGAGGTTTAATGTCGTTTTCGCTTGAAGATGATGACCTCGATCTACGCTGCCCGCGGATAGATCAATTGTTTAGCGGGATCGTTTCAACTTGGCACAATCGTTCCGATGCCAAGCCTTTCCTCTCCTTTTCGAACTGTGCCCTCTCACAATGGTGAACCACACCAACAATCCAGTTTTTGCGTTTGAGCACGTTGATGAAACGAAGATTAATGAAAACGTGGCGTCGGCGAACAAAGAACGATTGCAATCCGGCAACGACCCTGGTTTTGCGATGCCGTTCAGAACCATTCAACTTCGTGGAATGCCAATTCATTCCATTACAAAGAAGCAAACCGTAGATTACCTTGTTAGTTGCTCCAGGGAGAGCATTGGTGGCTGGGTCGTCACGCCCAACCTTGATATTCTCAGACGCTACACGAAGAGCATCTCATTTCGAAATCTGTTGGCCTCATCCACGCTCAATGTCCCCGACGGAGTGCCCTTGGTGTGGGCGAGCCGCGTCAAGGGACTGCCGCTGCCGGAACGTGTAAACGGCACCGACTTGATGGTCGATTTATGCGAAGCAGCCGCCAAATCAGGTCAGTCTGTATTCTTTCTGGGCGGAAACCCTGGGTCAGCTGAGATGGCCGCAGCGGTGCTCGAAAGAAATTTTCACGACCTTGAAGTTGCCGGCTGCCATTGCCCTGACTTCGGATTTGAAAATGAAATTGAAAACATCGAGGAAATTGCAGAGATCATTGCGACTGCCAACCCGGACTTTGTTTTCGTAGGACTTGGCTCACCGAAGCAAGATGTGCTTATCAACATGCTTCGTTTGAAACTGCCAAATGTGTGGTGGCTGGGAGTTGGAATCAGCTTCAGCTTTATCGGAGGCGAATTGTCGCGTGCACCCAATTGGGCAAAGAAAAGTGGTTTGGAATGGCTCTATCGATTGGTCTCCGAACCAAAGCGACTCTTCAAACGCTACCTTGTTCAGGGAGTCCCATTCTTTGCCGTGACGCTGCTGATTTCAGCTTTCGAGCGGTCTGGACATCCTGAATCGAAGTCAAACTAAGTAGCGGATGTCGTCAAGACTTCCGACGTTTTCGCTCCGGTTTCGGAACTCTTGACGAGTTCCACTACGTTTATTGATCGGTCGCTTTCTTGACCAGCTGTACTGTTTCGGCAGCGAGACGCGTGATTTCGTCGAAGCGACCTTCTGCGATCAAATTCGACTTTGCCATCCAACTGCCGCCGCAGCCAATAACGTAGGGCAAACTCAGATAGTCAAGCAGATTTGACATCGAAATGCCGCCTGTTGGCATGAAGCGGATCGACCGGTAGGGACCATGAAACGCTTTCAAGGTTTTTACGCCGCCCATCGCTTCAGCTGGGAAGAACTTGACAACGTCTAGGCCAAACTCGAGTGCTTGTTCCAGATCTGTCGGGCTCGACGTTCCGGGGAATACGGGGACGTTATTGTCGACGCACCACTTCACAGTGCGAGGATTGAACCCCGGAGCAACGATAAATTTGGATCCCGCGTCGGTAACGGCAGCAGCTTGCTTGGCGTTGTTGACCGTGCCGGCTCCGACAAGAAAGTCGCTGCGCTTCGATAACGCTGCGATCGCAGGCAAGCCAGCTTCGGTGCGAAGTGTGATCTCCGCACAGGGGATCCCGCCAGCGGTCAAAGCGTCAGCCAATCGCTCCGCGTCATCGACGCTTTCGATGGCCACCACGGGGACAACTTT
>CAZORS010000042.1:27644-29430 GCA_964582025.1 uncultured Pirellulaceae bacterium
TTTTCGGCAACGTCGACTGGCGCCTTGCCGTTGAGCGTGACAACGTTGTGAGCGGCAGCTTGTTTGTACCACTGAGTCCGCATCTTTTCGCCGTAGCTTTTGCGAGTGTAGCCGCCGTCGGATGCCATCATCTGCGCTTCGGCAGAAATGATAAAGCTAAGATGCTCGTAGTGTTCATGATTATCGGCTTCAGCGACTGCTTGAAACAACAGATAGCGGCCTGCAGGATCGCTGGTCTTCCAAGTGTTGCGAAACATGCTCTGTCCGCCGTCGAGAAAAACGGTCGGCGACGCATCGGGCATCGTGGACTTGATCGACGGATCGTAAGTCAGGTATTCATCCAGCGGCAATGTGTAATCCCAAGTCGCGCCGGTCCAGTTGTAAGTCGTCCGTTCGGTGTAGGCTTCGAAGGGCTTCATGTCGGTGGTGTTCCAAGACCACATCATGATTTCGGAAAGCGGCGCCGAACTGTGCAGCGACGTTTTGCTGTCTTTGTAGTAAGCCGCTGCCATGTGTGACGGGAACGGACGAATGAAAGAGTCTTCGATGTTCGGCAGCCAACCGTTACTGTTCCGCACAGCGACTCCCCACTCCATGACTGGTTTGAAGTCTTCGAACTGATTGACGCCCGAAACGTTTTTGTAGTTGACCATGAACGGCAGGAAATTCGTCCAACTGAATCCAAGGTAGTGCGAGCCTTCACGATAGATTCCGTCGCTGCTGAAGAAGTATCGCGTATTGTCGTTGCCGGCTGTGATAGCGACACCAAGCCAATTGATGGCGTCTTTTTCATCGCTCAGTGCCAACGCTCCAGAGCCGAGCCCCCAGGCTGGTTTGGAGAGATGATTGTGCGGGCGAGGCGTCCATTTGTAGATATTTTTCGCGAGGTAGTCACACTGTTTGATCAGCCGCGCACGGATCGCTTTGTCTTGTTCTGGCGTCAAAAACGGCTGCACCCAATCGTAGGCCGAAGCGTAGTTGTGAATCCACGTGCCCAGATAAATTTCGTCAGTTGGTCCGCTCTTTTGTTTTGGGTCAAGCTCGTAAACAGGTCCGTCGTAAGCACGTTCTAGCAGCGCTGTAGTGCGGGCGATCAGTTTCTTCTTCTCTGCTTCATCTTCAGTCATCCAAATCATAAAGCCCGAGTACTTGGCAGCCTGAGCCATGTAGCCATAGTATTGGTGGACCGTTTTCTTGTCGTCCGTTGCCGCAGGCTCAGGCAGCAATTCCATCGTCACGAATTGGCTTTCGGAAACTTGTTTCCAAAGTTCTGCGGCTTGTTCATCCTGATCCATTTTGGCTCGCATCGCAGCGGCTTGGTCGGCCGTAAACCAAAGTGAAGGGTGGACTTCTTTGGCAGGCAATTTGGGAACTGAATCGCAAGTGAAACCGCTGTACGATTCGTAGTTTACTTTTGGTTTATCCTGCGCGTGTGCCGTGACGGCAGAGAACAAGCAGGCGATTGCAATGAGTGGTTTGATGATATTCATGCGCTGTAAACTCCTCCGTTGATATCCAATGTTGCTCCGGTTACAAAACCGTCGTACTGCTCGGCAAGGAAGATCGTGGCATGAGCAACGTCTTGAGGGTTACCCGCTCGCTTAATTGGAATTCCGGCAATCGTCTTCGCGGCTGATTCCTTGGTCGTGTGGGTGTTGTGAAAACTGGTTTCTAAAATCAGTCCTGGTGCGAGTGCATTGACGCGAATCAAGTCGGGGCCAAGCTCATTGGACATCGCGCGAGTCATCGTTAGCACGGCGCCTTTGGCGGTCGAGTAAGCCAGCGA